>JAEORY010000264.1 GCA_016840645.1 Candidatus Borrarchaeota archaeon
TTCCATTTGTAAGATGTACACTAAATTTGAAACAAATAATTACCCAAAATACATATAATTTATGAAATTGTGAATTACTCAGAAAAAACTATCGCTAACTATTTATTATTAACGTTAAATTTGAGCATAGGGGCGATGGCGTTGTCATCACATTCTATAAATGCAAAATATTTGTCTGTAATCAATACCCTAAGAGAACAGTTTCAGGCAGTTGGAACTAAAGTTGAAGATGTAAGCGAATGTATAACTACAGCTACCAATTTGTCTAAAAAACTTGAGCAGCTTCACAAGGAACTTGAAGAAGCGACAGGTTGGAGACAAAAAGGAAAGCGAAAACAACTTGAGGACGATATGGATAAACTAACAAATCTTCTTAATGATAAGTTCTCAGACTGTGCGCTTACTTTCTATAACATGTTTGTGAAGATCATCAATAAACTTAAACCTTTAAGCAGTGATTTATCGGCTATAGATTCGAAAAGCGTACAATCACTTCAAACTTTAAAAACCCCACCAAGACTTGATGACACTTTTGCGTTTCTTGATAATATGGGGAATGCTACAAATAGACTGCTAACCATTACTACTTCTTTTCGAAACAAGTTATTAAAAGAAAGCTCAAGCATTTTAGACGAGAACAGACTCACGCTAAAAACGTATGATAAGTATTTGTCAATTGATCAGGCAAAAACTCCCTTATCTGCTTCAAAGGAAAGAATCACTGAGACTGCAATAGAGGAACTCTTGACGCTTCGTTCTAGACTCTTGGAAGAAAAACTGTATCTAGAAAGTCGGCGGGACGAAGTAATTTCTCTTCTCCAATCTAAATTGCTGAATGAATTATCGTCTTTTGAGACTTATGTTAACACAGCAGAAAAAATTGGGGTTCAGGTGCCTCCTACAGTGTCCCAGAACATCGAGACGATTCGTAAGAATACAAGCACTGATAATCTGACTAGTTTACTTAGTCTTGATAACCAGTTTGAAAGTATACAGGATAAATTTGGCAATTTAATAAAGGACTCTGTGGTGAACGTAGAACATGATATTATCAATTTATTGCTTAACGTAGGCATCACTAAGAAGTCCGAGGTAATTCCCAATACGCCTCCCATCAGCCAAGAAGTATCAGATATTGCGACTTTACTCTCCGACTATCAAGGGATTTTAGATTGGAAAAAACAGGTTGAAGGAAATCTAAAAGCATTCTGTTTTTCATTCTTAGATGAGCTAAAACCTATATTAGCAAAAGCCGACGAAAATGAAGATTTTCTCCGCGACTTTGTTGAAAAAAAGCGTGCACAGATAGAAGAGAGCTCCATTGAGGATTTAACGACAGTGTATCTTGAAGTTACTGACAGATTCCAAAAGGAAAAAGAAAGAATCATCGATCATATTAAGCTTCTTGAAGGTGAACTTGAAGATCTTTCTTCAACAGCTGGTGAGAGTCTAGATCAAACAGAAATTGCTAAGATGAGTGTGTTGGGAAGTCTCAGATATTCAACTGATCGCGAAATTCCTGATTTATTGGCTGTAGAAAAGCAACTTGAAACACACGTTGCAAAATATTCAGAAAGTTATCAAAGAGCAGCACAAGAAGAAATGACAAATCTCATGGAAGATTTGCAAACGATTAAGCCTCCTTTTAATGCTTACTTTGAGCCAATCATTGAATTATCCAAAAAAAACATTCACATAATTGGAGATACAGTTTCTACTTTTGATATTAAAAATTTGATTCAGGATACTAAAAAAGAAATCGTTGTGAAAGGTGGAGACGCGATAGAGAACATAAAATATAAATTGACATTAAAGGTACGTTTAGCAATAGTAAAAATATTAGAGGGACAATATCATCTCCCAAAACAGATTCAAGAAGCAGTTTCTGAATTAAACGAGATGAAAACATCAGTTTTAGACCCCTATGCGGTAGCTACACATACACGAAGAATGATTGAGGTTTATGAGCATAAGATAGAAGGGGAACTTAACAATTATTTAATAGAAGAAGCTAAAAAATTTGAAGAAATGCTTACTTCTCTACTTGAAGCAGGTATTGAAAGTGTACAACCTCATCTAGAGAAACTTCGAAAGTTAAGAGCACTTCTCCCGGCCGAAATGAGTGAAATGACAGAACATTTTGATAGTATCGAAACAACAAAGACGGATCAAAATCTGTTGAAAGATATTCGAGAGCAAGTTAATATTAAAATCTCAGAACTTGATCGTAGCAACTTCTTACTTCGAAAGCACGGCCAAGGAGAACTAATCAAGCGATTTGAGACATTAATTATAGGGGTACGCAGTAAAATCGACAAGGAACCTCTTGAATCGTTAATTGGGCTTAGTCAAGATTTAAATGCAGTTATGAATGAGATTAAGTCTATCATCATTGAGATTGACAAAGGAGAAAGCGAACAATTTAATGCATCTCTAAATGCAATCAGTAAATATTACTCAACAATAAAAGAAGTCTATAATGCGCATAAAATGAATTTTGATACTGTGATTTATCCCGTTTCTAGAATATCTGATTTGAAGGACAAATTATTGAAAACACCATCGCTTAGTGATGCGAGCGACTTTTTTGAACAGATCAGAAGATTGGAAGAAGGTTGGTCAAAAAAAGTAACTGACATCCACGAATGGCACAAAACACTTCGTGTATTCCTTGCTAGTTTTGATCCAACTGCATCTGAAGGAGAATTGTTTAGACAGGTGGAAGACATCAAAAGATCGATCAAGGAGACGTATCCTGCTGATGATGTCTCATCTTATCTCTCATGGGCAGCAGAGGAGATAGTGGAAACTATGTTAAGGAAGAAAAAGAAAGAAATAGAGAAGGAGGATACTTAATGACATGGGAATCCGAGGAAAAAGAGATTGCACCTCGCGCCGAGGTCTTCGCGATAGGCATGGGCGAATGTGGATCAAATCTTGTTGGTGCTTACCTCAAGAAGAGCGCAGAAAGAGCGCTTCCTCCCCGTATACGCGGATACTTATTAATGAATACCGATAGGGCAGATGTCCAAAAAGTAAGAACGTTATATGACATTCCAAAATCTCATACGCTTCTCTATGGAGAAAGCGATACTGGTGTTGGTGGTAAATTTTCGGACGGTTATAATTATATCCACCAATCAAAGGACATAATTTTGGATCAGCTTACGCAATTGGGTTATGAAGGTGTCTCAGGATTTGTGATATTTTCCTCATTAGGTGGAGGAACTGGTTGTGGAGGCACTCCTGCTTTAATCGAAGTTTTAAAACACCGATTTGAAGTCATGGAACAGAGAAGGATCTTTATTTACGTTATAGGCGTCCTTCCTTTCAAAAATCAAAGTAGCGAGGCTGTTAATACTGTTTGGGCGATTACTAAACTGTTACGCAACCAGTTACAAGATATAGGTCCTGACCTGATTGTTTTAATAAGTAATCGAGCTATGCTTAAGCGGATTTTAAGTTGGAGATCTGGTGTTATCGAAGACTTTCTTTCGAAAGAATTAGATCTTGATGTAGGCGATATGGGTGATATAGAAAGACTAGTTCCTTCTACCCTAGAAGAAGATAGTGCCATGATGAAGCAACAAGAGCAGACGTTTATTGACTTGGTCAATCCCTTAGCTCTTGAAGTTACAGATTTTATGCTAAGTCCAGGTGTAGTTGAACCAGGTAAGCGAGTTTTCCCCACTACTGACTTGGCAGATTACTCGCATAAATTAGATCCAATTATCGTCCCCTGTTTGTATACTGACGTCGGATTCATTCCATCAGCAGGAAATATCCAAAAACAGTTCGAGAGGATCGTCAGTCATACGGTCAATGAGTGCTGTTTCACCGAAATTGGAAAGGATCCACGTGCTGAGTCGGTGTACTATGTATTTTCAGCCCCGTCCGAATTAGCCCGTCCAGAATTTGACATGCACATCAAGGCAGGCTTGCAAAAATATGTTCTACCGGGGGCTGCCATAACTCCTTGCTTTGTTCAGTTTACGGACCAAGAAAAGGTTTCAGGTGATGCTACAACCGAAAAAAAACAAGCAAGCCTTTTAGTATTACTTGGACTTCCAAAGATCCCAGAGCTAAAGGACATATTATTCGAAGCTAACCAACTGATCAAACTTCACACAGGTCCATCTCCTATCAAAAGGGAATGGTTCCGTCGTTCAAAAGGCACCACAAAAGAAGCTCTCGAAAAAGCCTTAGCAGATCTGAAAGAGTTGTTTGGGTATTACATGCTCTCCGAACCCACAGAGGAAACGTCTTCAGGTGAATCGACTTGAGCGCAGATGAGTTAATTGAAAAATTGTGGACAGTTTCCACAATAAATACCGTTTTAATCAATTTACTGCTGAATAAAGAGATAAATGAGACGCTCGATGAAAGATATTGGCACGTAGTCAAAAAAATGCTGGACGGCAGTAAAAAGCAAATGAGTAAGGCATTATCAGCTCCCGCAGATTCCTTCATTGAAAGTGCTATTACATTAACTAATAAAACATTATCACAGATCGATGCCCTTCTGGAAAAACTACAGCATGCGAGAGTTGAAGTTGAAAAAGAAGAAAAATTCTTGTTCGATGATGAAGGACTCTTCCAACTCGAAGAAGAAGTTAAGAAGCGTCAGCAGGTAGAAGACACCGCCAAGTCTACTCCAAAGTTGACACCTCAAGAAACCTCTACACAATTAATTGAAGAAGTTGAAGTAGTAGAAGTAGTAGAAGAAGAAGAAAAACCCATGTTTGCCAGACAGAATGATGCTAACGATGAATGGGATTATCTTGAGCATTTAAACAGACTTTTTGAAACCTATAAGCAGAATTCGCATATGCTTCTGCCAGCTTTCTGGCATGCCGCTACACAGGAACTTCTCTCTTATGAAGGCGACACAGAAGAGCACAAATTCGCCATTAAAACTCCTGCTGAAACTATTTATCGTCTCATTCGCACATTTCTTAGTGAAGCACCGTTTGCTCGTCTTATGCAAGATATGAAGCAAAAACATGGTGATTCAGAGCTCTCTTCGAGTTATATGGATGCCATCAAAGAGAAAGTCGATGAATACTACATGCGCGTCGAAGAAGATTTAACAAATGAAATCGAATCTTCAAAGATCATTATAAAAGCTGAACATGAACTTGAAACGTTCAATATGGGTGCAGCAAGCCTTGAAAAGCGAGTGTTGAAGTACATCCGTGATGTGTGTAACAATCTATTAACTCAAGCAAAAACTTTGTCCCATCGAAACGAGTTAGAGAGCATTGTATATGCTGAAGCAACAATTTTGCTCTCAAGATTAAATGGGGCTATGATCGCGTCCCCGCCGTTAGAATTTCTTTTAAAAGCAATGAAGCCTTGATCGTCCAAAAACCTGAAGTTATCCACATTTTTTCGATTTAGAAGTCATTTTTTGCATTTTTTTATGGAACCATAGATGAGTTTTAGTATAGTTTAGACCATATAAATGAGAAACAACGACTTCTTAATAGTCGCACTGATTTAAAATGCTAAAATAATAAAAAACTCCATATTCTAAAACTGAAGGGGTGGTTTTATTAGTAAGGCAGCGCTAAATCAATTGGAAAAATTTTTCAAGCCCAAAGCTGTAGCTATTGTTGGTGTTTCACAAAATCAGGCTAAGATTGGTCATATTGTTTTTAAGAGCCTGCTAGAATCGCAATATGGTGGGAAGATATATCCTGTAAATCCAAAGGGGGGACTTATTTTTGACCAAGAGGTTTACCCATCGATACTTGATTGTCCTGATGATACTGAATTAGCGGTGATAACTATTGCGGCAAAGTATACACCTCAAGTTCTTCAGGATTGTGCAAAAAAACATATTCACAATGTAGTTATTATTAGTGGTGGATTCAAAGAACTTGGGGAAGAAGGGGAATCTCTTGAATCCCAAATCGTTGAAATTGCAAAGCAAAACGGCACACGTATAATAGGCCCTAATTGTATTGGAGTTTATGATGCAAAAACTAAAGTTGA
>JAEORY010000265.1 GCA_016840645.1 Candidatus Borrarchaeota archaeon
TGCCCTATTGGTGCTATAAGGGTAGTTGGAAAGAAGGCGTATGTTAATTGGATGAAATGTATTGGCTGTGGACTTTGTGCTAATAACTGTCCCAAGAAGGCAATAATTCCGATGTTACGTTATATTCCTGCCTATACGCATTGATAAGATGAAGGATAAGTCTGTGAGAGAATAATTATATATAATTAAACCAGTCATTATATTTAATTAACTCACTCTTTCAAATTTAATATTCTGGACCGCAATGAGTCATCCTACATTTATCTTTAAAGTATGATATTATGGAGTTGATAACTTGATTGAACAACTAGAAGAGGTATTCAGAGTCCTTGAAACACAGAAAAAATCAAAAATTGTGTGGACACTTTTCGAAAAAGGAGAACAGGATCTCTGCTCATTAATGGACTGTATTGATTACCCTTCCCGATACAAATCGAAATTTGTGTCACGTTATATCTCGAACCTTCAAGATTTGGGTTATATTGACCGCAATCACGGACATTACGCTCTAACTCCTCACGGAGCCTTATTTCTTGAGACTTTAGGTGATCTTGCCAACTCCAACTTAAAAATTTCTAACAAAGTTCGACTCCTTAAATTGTTAAGAAGACCAAAAACGATGGAACAGTTGTATGACACCTTAGAAATTTCACGAATGCAATGTCATCAACTTCTGAAATGTCTTACGAAAAGAAATTTTGTTAAAGCAGAAGCACAAAGATACAGAATATGCCCCCCGATCCGGCTAAAGGAGTTGAAAAATATCCCCTTTTACTACTGGAAACTTCTTCAAATCCTTCTGACTAAAGAAAGTTGTAGTGCTCAAGAACTCGCAACAGCTACAGGATTAGCATTAAAAGGCGTTCAAACACGCTTATCAGAATTAAAACGAATGAGAATTGCAGAGTCAACAGGTCCGGATCCTATGCCACATGGAAATTTTTTCAAGTTTTACCGACTTACGGTTAAGGGTAACGAGATTTTAAAAAAAATCGATGAATTTGAAAGGCAGTTTGGTTTAATTGACTTGATTTTTCAGCTTCTCTCTAAGGAACAACGACTAACGGAAAGGGAACTGTGGAGAACTATTTCGAGAAAAATGAACCACCCAGTGAACACTTTTGATGTTCGACATGCGATTAACTTTCTAAAGAAGATTGGCGTTTTAGATGGCGACATCGTGAACGGATACGTCTGGCATGAGTTGTCTTAGGAAATAACGCAGTTATTTGTTTATCACATTTTATCTTTTTTTAGATCTCTGTCTAAGAGAATCTGCACTTTCCGTAATGCTTTTAAAACATATCTATATATTGCTATGAAACGATAAACAGGTGTCATAAAATGGCAGCAAATGAACAGAAGGTAGGAATCATTTCGTGCACTGGCGTTTCGAGCGATAGTCGATGTTCAAAGGAAGGTTTGATTGCACGACAGGCAATGTACAAAGTGATCGAAGATCTCAGACCTAACAAAACTTTACTTGTCTGTTTACCAGCTCTTGCAGCAGAAGTTGAAGAAGATGTGATTTTTGTGAGAGGTTCTCCGACCATAGTCATTGAGGGTTGCCCAGACGATTGCTCAACGAAAGTACTCGGACAGTTTGAAACAAAGCAAATATACTCAACGTATTATGTCAGAGATTTTATACAAGATATTGAATTATCGGACTCACTAATCGACTTATCTCCCGAGGAAGACTCCATTTCAGAACGTATAGCAGAAAAAGTTGCGCAAGATGTTGATAAAATCTTGCAAGGATGAAGGTGACTTAAAATGGCAAAGAAAATTAAAGTAGCACCATGCACAGGCATGGGAAAGGTATTGGCGACAGTAGCACGCGTTGGCGCATTGCTTGCAACAGATGAGGGTAAAAGCGATGCCCTTGAGTTGATCTGTACACCGTGCGTTGCAGCTGGACTTCAACGAGAGGTTGGACGAACAAAAGGATCAGACGTAATTGTAATCGACGGTTGTATAGATGAATGCTGCCGTAAAATCTTCGAAGAAAATGGCGCTAAAATCGTAGCAGACATCAAAGTATGGGAAGTTCTTCGCGAGAATAAGGACTTAAAACCAGAGTCAAGGATAAAATTAGGTCCCAAGGGCATGGCGCTTGCAGAGAAAGTTGCAGAGAAAGTCAAAGAAGAAGCAGTCAAGTTACAAAGCTAAATTGTTCTTTTATGCTTTCCTTAGAATGGCTAAAAGCCCTCATTTTTTTCGCTACATGCTATTTTTCTTGATCATTTTTGATTTATTATGATTTCGGGTTATAATTGCCTGTTGTGTGTCATAAAATGTTTAGATCAAGATTTCAAGTTATGCTAAGACACAGGCAATCTTAAACAGATATTACAGGAAGGGTTTAATTTATAAGAAGAAGATAGCTTAAGCACTACAAAATAAGCATATTTCAATTTGAGATGAAAAGCAGGCTTATTAAAGTGAACAATAATGATAAATCCGTTTTGTATTTATGCGCTTATCAATATAGATAAATAGCCAGCAGTTATGCCATTAGATACGAAACGGTGATTCTCATATATTAAGTTCTTGTTGAAAGGAGAAGATCGAAAAGGAGGAAAATGAATGACTGAGAAACCTGCTAGTCTGAAATTAAAAAAATTAAAAACACCAACATTGGAAATAGATGGACTAGAATTAGCCATAGGACGACTTCTTGAGGAAGAAGAATGGGCAGAGCCAGTCGGACCTACACCAAAGCCAGGCATTACCGATTTACGAGCATGGGATCGGAGAGTCTTAGAACGGTATAAGCCATACTATATGCCATTCTTGGATGTTTGCCCTGCCTTGTGCACGTATGGTCCCTGTGACTTAAGTGCAGGGAAGAAAGGGGCATGTGGGTTGGATATAAATGCTCAAGCAAGTCGAATAGTTCTTCTTGCATGTTGCATGGGTGCATCTGCACATGCGGCACATGGTCGGCATCTATTAGATCATTTAATTGAAAAATATGGAAGCGACTACCCTATAGATCTTGGAGATGCCGTCGAGATAGAAGCACCAATGACTCGTCTAGTTGTCGGCATAAAACCAAAAACACTTGGAGACTTAATAGAAGCACAGAACTATATCGAAGAGCAAATCACACATTGTGTCAGTGCTGCTCATACTGGACAAGAAGGGGACAATATTGATTTTGAGTCGAAAGCCCTGCACGTTAGCATGTGTGATTCTCTTGGAATGGAAATAGCTGATCTCGCCCAAATCGTTGGCTACAATCTTCCAAAGGGTGAACCGGATGCTCCGCTTATTGAACTTGGAGCAGGTACCATAGATAGTTCAAAGGCAGTAATATTGGTAATTGGTCATAATGTAGCAGCAGGAGCAGAAATTGCAGATTATCTACAAGCAAATGATCTCTACGATGATGTAGAACTCTGTGGGATCTGCTGTACAGCTCTTGATATCAGTCGCTATTCAGATAAGGCGAAAGTCGTAGGTGCAATGTACGAACAATTAAAGTTTATACGTTCTGGTCTTGCTGATGTTATTATGGTTGATGAACAATGCGTACGGACAGACATAGTTGACGTGGCAAAAGAAGTAAAAGCGCCTGTTATCGCAACACTGAATAAAATGACCTTAGGACTGAAAGATCGTACACATGACTCTGTTGATCAAATAGTAAGTGATCTTGCATCCTATAAGGATGAAGGTGCGCTAATTTTAGAAGCAGAAGCGAGCGCAGAAGTAGCGGTTAAGTTAGCTATGGAGATAGCGCCAAAGAGACAGAAGTTCAAAGTTATTCCAAGCGATGAGGAATTTGTAGACTTGGTTAACAAATGTGTAAACTGTGAACTTTGTAAGAGAGCATGCCCACTGGATCTTGAAATTCCTGCTGCAATGAGTGCTGCAAAAAAAGGTGACTACCAACCGCTTGCCGAGCTTCACGATCTATGTATAGGCTGTGGACGCTGCGAAGGTATCTGCCGTGACGATATTAACATTCTAAGCGTAATTGAAAAAGCAGCTGAAAAATATGTTAAAGAAGAAAAGTATAAAGTGCGTGCTGGACGTGGCCCAATAACTGATGTAGAAATCCGTGATGTCGGTGCACCGATCGTACTTGGAGAAATTCCTGGAGTTGTTGCTATTGTTGGATGTCCAAATTATCCTAACGGAGCGAGTGAAATAGGAAAACTTGCCGAAGAATTCCTTCATAGGCGATTCATTGTTGTTTCAAGTGGCTGTGGAGCTATGGATATTGGAAAATACAGAGATGAAGAAGGACTTACGCTTTATGAAAAATATCCCGGATATTTTGATGCTGGTGGTTTGGTTAACGTAGGCTCATGCGTTTCAAATGCACATATCGACGGCGCTGTAGTGAAAATTGCGAACATTTTTGCAAAGCGTCCTCTTAGAGGCAATTATGAAGAGATAGCAGACTATGTTTTGAACCGTGTCGGAGCTGTAGGTATAGCCTGGGGAGCAATGAGTCAAAAAGCAGCCTCCATTGGAACAGGAGCGAACCGCCTAGGCATTCCTGTGATTGTAGGACCGCATGGTGGTAAATACAGACGATTCTATATGGGTCGTTCAGAGAAAGATGAAGACTGGGAAATCTACAATGCTCGTAGTGGCGAGAAAGTGAATGTCGCACCAGCCCCTGAGCATCTTATCTACGCAGCAGAATCTATTGAAGAATGCATTGTTGCAACTGCAAAGTTATGTCTGCGACCAAATGACACAACAAAGGGTAGAGCAATTAAATTAACACATTACATCGACTTACATCAAAAATACATCGGGACATTCCCCACAGATGTCTACAAGTACGTTCGAACGGAAGCGGATGTTCCTATCACCATAAAAGACAAGGTTATGGCGCATCTGAAGGAAAAAGGCTGGAAACCGCGTGAAATACCTGATCCAACTTTATTGCCAAGATTAGTTAGAAAACCAAAGAAATGAGGGTAAAAAATGAATATGCCATATAATATAGCTAACGTAAGAGGTGCACTTACAGCAACTGTTATGACACCTAATACTGTAGTCAACTTAATTAAGCATGCAGAACGTCCTATATTGATAGTTGAAAGCAATGCGTTGAAGGCAGTAGATGACAAATCGCCAATAGATTTTGCAATCGAGTTTGCTAAGAAGACAGAAATGCCAGTTGTAGCTACAGCACATACTATGAAAGCCTTTCTTGAAAGAGAATTCGAAGCAGCCGCTGTTATGGGCGTAGCAGATATCACTAATCGGATTATTGACCCTGAATGGAAAGGTCTAGACGGAAAAGGCGGTTATGACGTCATTTTTTATCTAGGCGGTCTCTATTACTTCCAAACACAAATTCTCTCTTCTATAAAACACGGTGCTACGAGTATAAAGTCGGTTAGTTTGGACCGATCATACGATCCTAATGCTACCTTTAGTTTTGGAAATTTAACAGTGGATGAATGGAGTGCAGCACTCGAAGAAATACTTACTCTATTGAAATAGTGAGTTCACTAAATTTAACTCTCTTTTTTTATTTTTGAGCCTTTTTTGAAATCGTTTCAAATATTTTAAGAAAAAGCAGGAGACCATTTGCCTATTTCTATAATGTAAGAAAACTCTCTTTAGTAAGTTTTGTCGGAAACCAGAAGAGCGTTCTAACACCCGAGAAGCTTAGCAAAGAATTCTGTAGTTCTTCTAATAGCAGAATAATTCAAATAGGATAATGTACTATAATATAATTGAATTAATTTTGTCCAAGTTTTAAGTTTGAAAGTAATCTTCCAAGATTAATAAATTAAATGAGGTTACGGAAATGAGTGAAAAGGAAAGCGCAAAAGAAGAGGAAAAAAAAGAGCAAGAAGATATCTGGTTTACTTTTGGGAACATTAGAATGGTCATAAGCAAACAAGCAGAAGGGTGGACTAATATCGCCGTATTTTTTCAGGATGATGAGATAAGAGAAACAAAAATCGGCAAAAGAGTCCAATTTGGCATAATGGATCGCCACTTAC
>JAEORY010000266.1 GCA_016840645.1 Candidatus Borrarchaeota archaeon
TTTCGAAAGTTCTTTTTCCTTTGAGATTCCTTTTTTGTATTTTTCTTCGTATTTTTGGTAGAGGATTGTTAATACCTCTTCATTAATCTCTAACGGTCTCTTGGTGGCTCTTGCGACAGCATCCAATGTTATATCATCAAAAGTAGGTCCTAAACCTCCTGAAGTAATTATAATATCAGGTTTCCTTCCTATTGCTTCTAAGAGTGCTGTTGAAATGTCATCAACTGTGTCTCCAACACTCATCATCCGGGTGATTTGGGCACCCAATGAGTAAATTCGTTTTGCTAACCACTGGCTGTTTGTATTCAGTGTTTTCCCAATCAGAAGCTCATTTCCGGTAAATATCAATTCTACTGAAATTTTATCACTCCTCCGCAAGAAGACCCCTCAACGTGTTGGGGGGATGAATTGCGTTACTTTTTTCACTTTCACGATACTCTGTAACCTTTAAGTACTGTTTCATATATATTGTAAGTAGAATCGAGCTGAGGTAACACTCGCCGGTTCTCACATTAACTTCACATCACGTTCAGGGCAGGAACTGCCCGTAGAGCCTGTTTGACATGTCCCGTTGGGGAATGAATGATTCAGGAAGCCATATAACTTGATGCATGGTAGTTCACGCAAATAGTTTTCCTCCCTGATTACTAAAGTCTAAATCCTTAGTTTCAAACAAAACTAGATTAGAGATAAAAGTCTATTGTTGTCAAGAATCCCGCCCTGAAGGACGGGGCTTGTGATGGTGGTAGCAACGCAAGTTTTGACTAGCCTCAGTTCGGAAGAATTACTTCACGAACTACGCCTTGTAGGCTATGAGAATGTCGGGGATGCCTCCCTAGTCCCCTCCTCTTCGACAGAACCACTTAATGTCATGTCTCTCATCATTAAGAGGCTACGCCTACTTGGCATTGGCGAAGGGAAACTCGACTCGGGCAGGGAGACCGCAATCGGTAGAATTCCTGTCTTCAGTAGCAGTGGTGTACCCTTAATGCCGTGCCGACCAAAAAAGGCGAGGAAACTTCTTGAACACGGAAAAGCCATCAAGAAACGCAGTAAACTGGGCATATTCTATCTCCAACTAGAGTTCGATCCGAAACACCCCGTCACGCAACCACTGGCAATCGGCGTAGATCCCGGCACGAAATTCGAGGGGTTTTCAATAGTCGGAACCGAGGACACGGTGCTTAATATGATGTCAAAAGCGGTAGACTGGGTAAAAAAGGCAGTAGCACAGCATAGAAATATGCGTAGAGCACGAAGATATAGGAAAACCCGACGAAGACAATGCAAAGAAAACAGACGGAATAACGATACGTTTTTGCCACCCTCAACAAAAGCGCGGTGGGATACAAAGTTAAGAATTATCCGTCAGTTGTGCAAGCTACTACCCTTGCAATACGCGGTTGTAGAGGATGTCAAGGCAACAACACGGAAAAGTCAGCGACGATGGAATCGAAATTTCAGTCCGCTGGAAGTCGGCAAACAATATTTTTATTCAGAACTAGAAAAACTAGGGCTAATCGTCATCACCATGCAAGGCCACGAAACCAAACAATTGCGGGAGGCATTTGGACTAGAAAAATCACCAAACAAATCAAAAGTGGCGTTTGAAACGCACTGTGTGGACGCCTGGGTACTGGCCGCCGCCATTACAGGCGCACGTTATCCCACCACACAAACACTTTATTATTTAGAGCCGATACGATTTCATCGACGGCAGTTACACCGACTACAGTTTTCGAAGGACGGCATACGAAAGAGATACGGCGGCACAATCTCATTAGGACTCAAACGCGGCACCTTAGTATGGCACAAAAAACACGGCATATGTTATATTGGCGGAAATCTGAACAATCGGTTGAGTTTACATAGTGTAAGAACTGGAAAAAGACTCACACAAAGCGACAAAAAAGAAGTTTGTCATATCCTCACAAGGATAGCATTTAGAACGCAATTCCTCTCCCCCGTAAACAGGGGAGTTTCCTTGCAGTGATACTATGATAAAATTCTTTTTTTACGTAAATCGTTGTAAATTATGTGACTTAACTCAACCATATAACTTCACAATTCTTGAAAAGCAAAACTTAAAATGCTTGGACATCCTGAAGTGTCTAAAACTCTCTTTTTATGGTGCTTTTTCTTTTTATTTACCAAAAACGAGTTTTTATCTTCCACAAGTTTCCTATTATCATCCAAGAAATACTTCTTTTTCGTATTGGGATGATCTTCTTGTTTAGGTTCATGGGAGCCTACAAAATCATAAAGAATTTTGATTATTATTGGAAACTTGCATCTAGGGGCTCTTTCTAATTTACTGAACTTGCATTCATGTCTTAGAATGCCCCATATTCTCTTGTTACCATAGATATCGTAATATAACTGAATTAAATCTCTAATTTCCTTAATTTGTTCATCTGAGAGGAATATATACTCCTCAAATTTGTTTTCTAATATCGCAACTCTTTCTTCAATTGAGCTTTCGACAATCTTTCTTTCGATCTTTTCTTCTACTATTACTCTTCTTTCGATCGTCGTCTCTTCAAATCTCTTATCGGTTATTTTCACGTTAAAACACCGAGAGGAGGCTGTTCTTAATTCAGGGGCAGTTAATTATTTTTGTCTTGTCCACATTGCGATTTCCCATAAGTCAGCGATTTCTACTTCTACTTGAGTAAGTGTTCTTATCTCCCTCAAACGTAATTTGAGCTTGTTTAAATCCAATTTCTCTTTGCTTTTCTTATAGAAATTGCTTTTTTTCTTTTTTTCCATATTTACCACTTTTTATCGGTTTTTAAACACTTCAAGACAAATTTATTTATCTTTTCTAATGTTAATATTTAATTTATTAAGGTTTAAGTGGTTTAAACTATCCCCCGTTATCCCTCTTCAGCGCGCCCGTAGTTCACCAGAATGATAAAATATTTATGCATAGAAGTATACCAAATATAAAATGGGCTAACTGGTAGGACAGTGTAAACCATATATTGTTTCTAATACAGACATTATTATTGGGGAAACTGGGTTAGCCATTGGGGATTGGCTAACTCACCCAGTTGGCCCTCTTTATCATTTAAACCTACGATTTTTTAGTTTGACTTTCAGATGATATAAATTATCGCTCTATTATCACCTCAGGAGACGTTGGTGGTTTTTGAGATAGGATTTTTAATTCGATAGCATTCATTATTGGCTTCTTTATCTGGAAATAACGATAATGTCCTTTTTTCTTTTCTTGTTGACCTTCTTGAACTTCCAAGATGTTGCATCGTTCTAAGATGTTTGTGTGATACGAAATTGTGTGAGCCTGTATAGAAATCCTTCTACTATTAGTAAGTTTTTTATTTGTAATTCCTGGACGTTCAGGATATATTCGTGATTGAAATAGTATTTCTTTCAAAATACTTGTTCGAGTTGAAGCGGCATCCTGCAAATTCAATTCTTTTCTTTTCTGTTCTCCGTCTTCCACTTCAATATAACTTATAGCATGCCCCATTTCAATATTCTTTGCAACTGGGTATTGTAATACTTGCGCTACAGGATCGACATGTTCTGGTGTAATTTCCTTTACATTAAAATCATCAATTCCTCGTAAACATGAATCTGCTAAATCCAGAGCAAGACCCGGCAAACCCATAGAATACTCTGCAATCTTATTAATAGCCGCATCAGTAAAAGGGGTCAAATCCGAGGTGTTATTTACTTTATCATCATTTTCTTTGTAATACAAAATTCTAGTCTTCAATATTTTTACTATAGTCTCAAATTCGATTGATTTTATCTTGTAAACATCATCAAAAATGTCAATAAGTTCTGAGGGTACTGAAGGGGTTGTGATACCTATTATTGTCTGATTCTCAGAATGCATATAACGTGAGAGTTCATCTATGAAATCTTCTTTTCGCAAACCAATGTCTATATCATCGATCAATAAAATATCAGTTTCTATTAGATTTTTATTTTGCAATTCGGCTATCAATCCAATTGAATGTGGACTACCTATAACAACTTCTTCAGGGTTTTGATTCGTTTCAGAAGCCTCTGCCAAACCCTTTAGTTGAATATAGTGACTTTTAATCGGGATTTCTTCTGCTAGTTTAACCAATTCTTCGACAAAAAATTTTGCTAAAGTTGATTTTCCGACATCGGGCGGTCCTATAATTAGTCCATTCTTCCCAGCGGAATGACAGGCTGTGATCCATGAGGCTAAACTTTGGCTATGTTCGTAAAATAGTTGCGGAGGGACAAATAAGTAACTATTTTTGTCAATTAGATCTTCCTTAAAAGGACGTTCAGAGAAACCATATAATTGATAAAGAGAAAGGGCTTTTGTTCCGAGAGTTAATCCTCGCTTTACTGAAGCAAGAAACTTTTCTTGATCGATAATTGCCATTTATTGACCTCTTCCTTTCTCTCCTTGAATTTTATAACAAGAGGAAACCATATTTTTTAATTTAAGATGAATTGATCATTGTTGATGACATTAACGCTAGTTCAACCGCGTTGCTTATCGTAGAGTAAATCGAATATATTTGATTACGTCCTACTTTCGTTTGCTTTACAATACCTCCTTCAATCAATTTTTTGAGATGATATGAGGTTGTTCCTTGACTCGATAGACTAATACGCTCAACTAATTCAGCACTACTCGTTCCTTCTAATTTAATTATATTTTCTTTTTTACGAGCACCCCGTAATTCTTTCAATTGTTGTTGTTCAACTGGGCTAAGTGAAATTGCTAGTTCTCTTAATATTTCGCCCCGTGAACCTTTCCAATACTCATGATCTCCTTCTGCAATTCTTTTTGCGATCTCATAATTGAGTTCTTTTGCTCTTCCATTAATATAATCTGTTGTGATTGTTTCAATTTCAAAATCAAGACAACTCTCTGCTAGTTCTAGTGCCAAGCCCGGTAATCCCATCGCATAGTAAGCTATTTTTGCTAAAGCATCTTTCGTAAATGCCTGTGGAGCAGTTCCTTCTTTGAAATGGTCGATTCTTCTTTGAAGAAGATCTATGGTCGTATCCTGATCAAAATTCCTTACTTTGTAAGAGTCAAGGATATGTTGATCCAACATGGCCGGTTCATTTTTCCAAAGCCATAAGTATGTAGATGGTGAAATAGCAAATACTATTGTGTATTCTGCCTCAATATTCTGAGAAATCTCATCTATAATCATTGAGATGTCATTAAATAGTATATCTGAATCGTCCAAAAAAATCAGTTGTGTATCAATTAAATCCTCACGTCTTAATTGGAGGATAAAGCCATTTATTGTTTTAGGAACAGAAATGCATTTTGTAGGGATGTATTCTCTATTTAAAACGTTTGCTACTTTTCTAATGAGCGTAGTTTTTCCAATATACATGGGACCTATCATAAGAGCTGCTTTTTTATTGACTTCTTTAGAGAGTTTGTTGATTGCCCCAAGCCATACAGAAAAATCTTGAGTCTGAAAATCAACATAGAACTCATCAAACGAATAAACGAGATCTTTTTGAAATGGCTGATCTGAAAAGCCCCACCTTACATAAGACGAGAGTGCTTTTCGTCCTAAAGCTTGCCCCTTTTTGAATCCTTCCAATATAGTTTCATTGTTAATAGGGGGCACTTTTTTTATACCTTCACAATAATTGAATAGGATTTCGGATAAGTTGTTGTTCTAATTATACAATTGTTCTGAACCTATACATAAATATTTCGAATGCTTCGAATACTTCGAAGATAAAAAATAGTTCGAACGGTTTCAGATCTATTTTGTGCGCGCAAACTAGAAAAACTTAATTGCTTTCAATGTCTTGAATTACCAGTAAATTACTATTGTTTATGCAAAATCCCTTAATTACAAAATAAAGTTTTCTTAAATCAGTTATAATACTATTTCAACGGTTTAAAAGACCAAGATAACCATTTATTTGATCTATTTCAGTTAAAAGCTTAATATAATGAAAACTAGATCACTAAGAATACTTCTATTTGTATAAA
>JAEORY010000267.1 GCA_016840645.1 Candidatus Borrarchaeota archaeon
TAATATGCGAAATAAAACAAAAAAAAATAGCACTAAACTCAGCAAGATGTGAGATAAACCAATCATCGAAATATAAAACCTGAGAATGACTTTAAGCGATAGAATAGGAGCTGAAGGATTCAAGAAATTACCATAATAGTTGATATTTGCGATGAATGGTATAATCCATACCGCGCCTATGGCTAAAGCTGCTAGTGTCACTAAAGATAAGAGTTTAATAATCATAAGATTGCGAGAATATACAACTTCGAATATTGAAAACATGAACAGTAAGAAAAATCCGATAAATGCACTTAAATGATGTATGAGAATTAAGGATCCCATTAGCAGAGCTGGAATCACAAAGGAGCCATTCTTTTTGTATGAATGAATGAATGATCCTAAAGTGAGACATACTATAGGAAAGGCTACTACATTCGGAAATCTCCCGTAATATAATAAATTCATAATGAAAACTGGGGACAAGCCTAAAAGAAAAGCAGCTAAAATAGATTCATTCTCCTTAAAACTTAGATTTCTTGCAAGATAATATGCACAAAAAGGTGTAGTAGAAAAGAAGATAATAGAGAGAATTTTGAAAGAAAGAAGTGCTGATGAGCCTGTTGATAAACTTGCTGCTAAATAATAACTTACTGGAGGATAATAAAGAAGAAATGGATACCCAGCATACCATTCGTGACACCAGGGATTTAAAAGACCAAATTTGGAAAGATAAAGAACCTTGAATAGATGACTATTAGTATCAACACCACCTGGAATACCAGGGGGGAGTATCCAGGATGCTATTGCAAAGAAATAGAGAGAAATGAAAAAAAGCCAGTAATAACTTTTTTCTAGTTGAATAAATCTATTCCTCATTTAATAAGGCCTCTCTCTCATTTAAGGAAAATTATTGAGTGAGTTATAAACGCAATTTTTTGAATCTAACTCTCAGCACCGTTAAAAAAAAGCCCAAAATGTCACCCAATCCAAGTTTTGACTCCCCTATACGACGATCTATAAAGGTAATTGGTACTTCTTTCACTTTAAATCCATTTCTCAAGGTTTCTACTAACATATCAAGTTGAAAAGCATAGCCAGAGCTTTTTACAGCTGACATATCAATTTTATTCAGAACTTTAGCACGATAGGCCCTATATCCGCTTGTAACATCTTTTGCAAATCTATTTATTTGCAGTATTAATGCTGCTAAAGTATTGGCACCCTTCGAGACCATTTTACGGTCAATTCCCCAGCCTACAATTTTTCCACCCACGATGTAGCGCGAACCAATAGCCAGATCATAGCCTTTAAGAACAGCCTCTACAAGTCTTGGAATATCACGTGGATTATGTGAGTGATCAGCATCCATCTCCATAACGATCTTGCCAGACGCCTTTTTGAATCCCGCTTTATAAGCTGATCCAAGACCAGACTTAACTTTTCGGTGGATTACAGTAATATTTGGGATTTTTTTTGCTAAAATGTCCGCAAATTCTCCAGTTCCATCTGGACTATTATCATCAACAATAATTAGTTCACCACGAAGATCGTTCTCCTTAAAAACGTCAATTATTTTTGGAACAAGAGTTTCAATATTCTCTCTTTCGTTATACGTGGGTAAAACAATTGAAACTAATGGGGTTTCACGATCATTCATGGAACTATCACTTATGGAATATATTATCTCTTCATATTTCACTTAAGAAGAAAACAAACATTAGAGAAATAATTAAAGGTATGCAAAATTTAAAGTTTGCCACATATTTTGAAAAGGTCTAATGATCTTCATTTCGATGATTGTTTTCTCTTTTGATCATGTTAGTAACTTTTTCTTTCCCTTTTCGGAGATATTTCGTCCAGTCAACCATAATCACTAAGAGCATTACTGAGATTGTGATAATTAGAGTAACTACTGGGACAATTGGATCTTGAGAAGAAGTTATTTGTCCATTTCGGATAGCTTCAATGTCGATTCCATAAAGAAGAAGGACTTGTCTACCTGCTTCTGTTTCCGCAGCACTACGAACAAGATATGCAATACCAACTGCAAGTAAAACTTTGCCAATGAAACAAGCAACTAGTGCATATCCAATATTATAGTTCACCATACCTAAAACAATTAGAAGCAGATCGTCAGGCAGTGGTGTTGCGGCAAAGAATATTATAAGAGGGATTCCATAGCCTTTTTTCACCAATTTCGCGAGTGAATCAAGTCGTTTTCCGTAAGGAGTATCTTCAATCATTTCGCTCGTACCTCTTCCCAGGAGCCATGCACTAAGTTCGCCTATGGAAGCTCCAAATCCAGCAGCTACGCCTACGAGTAATGGGTTGATAGGAAGTACCACAACAAGAATTGCCAGAGCAATTATGTAGGGGACTGGCATGATCACAGAGACGTTTCCAATGATCGAGATTAAAAAGATGGCTACGTAAACGCCAAGATCGCCGTAATTGGAGTGGAAATAGAGCACGAAGCGTACCATGAGTTCGCCAATGTTTATACCTATTAGAGCGATTGCAAGCATCCCCCCAAAAAAGGCAACAAACAATCCAGCTATTATCAGATTTTTTACTCGTTTACTGCGCAAGAGCTCTTTGTTAAAAGGCATTCATATCACTCTTTTCTAATTTTTGAGAAGAAGACTTTTTAGTGAAAACTCGAAATGGTCATATATAACTCATTCGCAGTCAAGAACCCCACCCTAAAGGACGGGGTTTGTGATGGTGGTAGCAATGCAAGTCTTGACTAGCCTCAGTTCGGAAGAAGTTCTTCGCGAACTACGCCTTATGGGCTATAAGAATGTCGGGGATGCCTCCCTAGTCCCCTCCTCTTCGACAGAACCACTGAATGTCATGTCTCTCATTATCGAGAGGCTAAGCCTACTTGGCATTGGCGAAGGGACACTAATAGACTAAGGCAGGGAGACCGCAATCGGTAGAATTCCTGTCGTCAGCAAAAGTGGTATACCTTTGATGCCATGCCGACCAACAAAGGCGAGGAAACTTCTTGAACAAGGAAAAGCCATCAAGAAACGGAACAAAATCGGCATATTCTATCTTCAACTGGAGTTCGATCCCAAGTATCCCATCACACAACCATTAGCAATAGGTATAGATCCCGGCACTAAATTCGAGGGCTTTTCAGTAGTCGGAACTGAGGGCACGGTGCTTAACCTCATGTCAAAAGCGGTAGACTGGGTAAAAAAGGCGGTCAAACGGCGTAGAGTTATGCGTCGAGCACGAAGAAAAAGGAAAACCCGCCGAAGAAAATGCAAAGACAACAGACGGAATAACAAAACGTTTTTGCCACCCTCAACAAAAGCGCGGTGGGACGCAAAGTTGAGAATTATCCGTCAGTTGTGCAAACTCCTACCATTAGACTATGCGGTTACAGAGGATGTCAATGCGACAACACGGAAAGATCAGCGACGCTGGAATCGCAATTTCAGTCCACTGGAAGTCGGCAAACAATATTTCTATTCAGAACTAGAAAAACTAGGGCTAATCGTCATCACCATGCAAGGTCATGAAACCAAACAATTACGGGAGGCATTTGGGCTCAAGAAAGCACACATCAAATCTAAAGTAGCGTTTGAGACGCACTGCGTGGATGCCTGGGTACTGGCAGCCGCCATTACAGGCGCGAAATATCCTACGACCACCAGTCTATATTATCTAGAACCGATACGATTTCATCGAAGGGCGTTACACAGGCTACAGTTTTCAAAAGGCGGCGTAAGAAAGAGGTACGGCGGCACAAGCTCTTTAGGACTCAAACGCGGCACCTTAGTACGCCATACAAACCATGGCATATGTTATGTTGGGGGGAATCTGAAACATCGGTTAAGTTTACATTGTTTTAGAACTGGAAAAAGATTAACACAACGCGGCAAAACAGAAGATTGTCATATTCTAACAAGGATAGCCTTTAGGACGAAATTCCTCTCCCCGTGAACAGGATAGTTTCCTTGCGGTGATTCGCAATGAACGGTAAATAGTGAAAAGAAGGAGTGAAAGCCGCAATTTACATATCTGTCTCTTGGATAGCTTGACTAACAAAGACACGTTTATTTGGTGAGATATCTTTATCTATTACAACTCCTGGTCCTACCCACACTTTATTGCCAATTTTTCGTCCAGGCATAATGCTACAATTTACTTCAAGAGTTGTTTGGTCTCCAATAATTGCGCCCAATTTAGTTCGTCCGGTATCCATTTTATCTCCGTTAACAAGGGCATATATCGTCTCTCCTGCGCTGTAATTGATGATGTGCGTTCCTGCTCCTATGTAAACATTATTTGCAATAACACTATCGCCAATGAAACTCAAGCGATTGATAAATGAACTGCCGAGTATTACTGAATTTTTGATTTCGACACCAAAACCAATTACTACATTGCTTTCAATAGCCGTGTAATCACGGATCAATGAGTTATCTCCAATAAACGTGTCTTTCCCAATGTAAACCGGTCCTTTAATAACTGCTCCTGGGCGAATTTTTACGCCGTCTGAAATCCAAACAGGCCCTTCTACTTTCCCATCTATCTCGGCATCTTTAGAGATGTATGACCCTTCTTTCATTAATCGATCCATAACGAATTGAGCGGCAGTCAATGTATCCCATGGATACTCTACATCAATCCATTGTCCTTCCCAGATAGCAGCATATACATTTCCACGTTTGCATAGCTGATTAATCGCCTGATCTAATTGCTGATTTTCCTTAAGTAGTGTAAAAATCTCAGGGCGGAACATATACACACTTGAAACTGCATATTTACTTAATTCTGATCCTAGGACAGGTTTCTCAATTATTTGTTCTATTCTTCCATCTGATGTATCAAGTTCTGCAACACCATACCGACTTACATCAGGAGCAAGTGTTAGCGCTATAGTGCTATCAGCATTGAATTCATTAAAGGTGTCTATCGTTCGTTGAACCATATCTTTATCAACAAAAAAGTCAGCATGAGCAAGCAGAAAATAATCCTCATCTTTTAATTCGTTTTCTGATTTTAAAATAGCATCTTCTATTCCAATTTGGTTTTCTTGGACTATATATTTTATATCTACTTCAAAATCAAACCCTGAGCCGAAATAATCTATAATGGATTCCTTTTGGTAACCCACAACCACCACAAGATCCGTAATACCAACAGACTTAAGCAGATCTATAATATGTTCGAGGATTGGTTTACCACAGATATTGAACATAGGTTTAGGTCTGTTTACAGAGAGCGGTCTTAGTCTGCTTCCTTCACCCGCAGCAAGGATTAATGCTTTCAATCTATTTCTCCTCCATTTTTTTAATAAGTTTGGCTTCGTTTTTGGCTAAGATATATGTTCTTATAAATCCTACCAAGCTAGGAATCAGGATTATAAATGACGCAATGGCTACATAAAGGTAAAGTTGTACTGGTTTAAAAAGAAGATAGGCAAGGAACATCCCAATAAATAATCCTGTCGCTAAGACAAATATCATAAGATAATTTAAAGAAAGAGTGTAGAGCCTAAATAATCTTTTTTTGTCAGTTTCCTTCTTTTCTTGTGTATCTGCCATTTCAGCATCCTCGTGAAGTTACGTACTGATCGATCGTAGATTTTAAAAAAATGTCATCATGTAAATTCTTCTCGCCTTAACAGATAAAAATATTTGGAGAGGGAATTGGAAAACCAAGAAGTCTACAGCTTGTATCCAATTTTTCTAAGAAATTCTTTTCTTTCCTTTTTTTCTTGTTCATCTTCAACCCCTTTTGGAGAAAAGCCATCAATAACGCCCAGTATTCCGTTTCCCTGTTCAGTAGTAGTAACAATGACCTCAACAGGGTTGGCAGTCGCACAAAAGATTCTACATACTTCTGGAACAAGTTTAATTCGATTAAGGACGTTTATCGGATAACCATTTTTCATAAGAATGACAAAGGAATGTCCTGCTCCAATTTTCATAGCATTTTTGGCTGCGGTTTGTATCAAGTTTTCATCATTACCT
>JAEORY010000268.1 GCA_016840645.1 Candidatus Borrarchaeota archaeon
AAGAGAGAAAATCTAAAGTTCAGAATTACAGATAAAGAGGAAGATTTGAGAAAATTTTATGAATTGGTGACAGAGATACGCAAAAAACATGGATTACCTCCGGCTCCTTATCATTTTTTTTCCAATATGTGGCGGATTTTAGAACCGAAAAATCTCCTTTTCATTCCTCTGGTCGAATTTAATGGGGAGGTTATTGCAGGAGCAATTGTTTTACAGTCCAAAGATACCTATCACTTTGAATACAGCGCATCTAATCAAAAGTATTTAAAACTCTGCTCAAATCAAAAGTTAATTTGGGAGATTATAAAAGTAGCACATCAAAATGGTGTCAGATATTTTGATTTTGGAAGGTCGTCCCTAAGAAATCATTCTTTAATCGATTTTAAAGAGAGATGGGCTGCTGAAAGAGTAAATCTGCACTATTATTATTTCCCCGCAAAAAGGTTAGATACCGAAAAAGACATCAAACGTAAAATCCTTGAACGTATTAATCGCTATCTTCCAACTAGATTACTTCAGCTAGAAGGAAAAATACTTTATCCGCATTTGAGCTAATCAATTTAAGTCAATGGAGCAATTAGGTATTAAAGTAGATAGACGAATGTTATAATTCTCAACATTTGGTCCATCTTAAAACATTTATGCGGGATAATTCTTTATGAAAAGACACATCGCTCTGCTAGGTGGCACAACTACTTTATCTGATACGATAGTTACTGCATCTAAATTAATGCTTCCATATAATCTAACAGATGGCTCTTATATTTCGAAATATGAGGAGATATTTGCAAAGAAAGTTGGAAGCCGATTGGCAATAAGCTTTTCCACCGGAAGGGTTGGTTTATATGGATTGTTGAAATCATTTGGGATTGGATATCGAGATGAAATTATCTTACAGGTACCTACGCATATAGTGGTATCCAATGCAATTAAATACGCCGGTGCAACTCCTGTCTACGTAGACTGCAGCTTAGAAAATTATAACATTAATTTAAATTCCGTTAGGTCGAAAATTACAAGTCATACTAAGGCTATCATACTTCAACACACTTTTGGCATTCCTGTTGATATTAATGAAGCAATAGCGTTAGCTAAAAAGCATGGTTTAATCATTATAGAGGATTGCGTGCATGCACTTGGAGCCACATATGATGGTAAAAATATTGGAAGTTTTGGACATGCCTCATTTTTTAGTACAGAGGAAACCAAGATATGTTCTACCACAATGGGAGGAATGGTTGTTACCGATGATCCAATAATAGCTAATAAGATGAAGGAGTTTCAAAAAAAATGTAGTATTCCAAATTTCTGGTCGTCTTACCGGTATTTATTGAAGTATACTCTGTATTATTTTTTGCTTCATCCTAATTTGCACAAATACACAAGAGCCCTATATGAATTATTTGGCAATCGGTTGCCCTTACCTAGGCCAACTACATATGAAGAATTGATCGGAAAAATTCCTGATAAATATGAGCAGCGGCTAAGTAATGGTCAGGCTTTAATTGGTCTTAGGCAATTGAATAAGCTTGATGAAAATTTGAAACATAGACGAAAAATTGCTTCAATATATGATAATAAGTTAAGATCTAAAGGACTGAAAGTTTTAGAGATACCTGAGAAATCTGAGCCATCTTATGTTAGGTATCCGGTTTGGGTAGAAGATAGGACGAAAGCCGTTAGCTGTTACAAACCATATGGTGTTCTTGGAACTTGGTTCACTTCGGTTTTGGAGGAGGCAATCTCTCCATCTTATGGTGATTATGTAAAAGGCTCTTGTCCCAATGCCGAGCTCGCCGCTCAACATCTGGTTAATTTACCGACACATCAAAAAGTGAAGATAAGTGACGCAGAAAAATTATTTAATGTTTTAGAAGATCTGATAATTGATCCTGTGAAAATAAGCTTAAAAATTAAAGATCAATAAGGATCAATATTGACATAATCTATTAGCCTCTGTGTACTCTGGCCTTTGTGGTGAATAAAAAAATCGTATCCATTTTTTGAACTACTTTAACTTACTCAACTAATCAACTTATTCAAACAGAAGTTCTTTTTACTAAGAACTATGAACTATCAGCTATCCTCTGGCACTTAAAGTGTCCTCCAAGCCTCATGATATCATTGTGTTTTAGACTTTTGGGCTTCTTTTTTTAAGAGGTGCTGCATTGCTTTATAGGCCAAAGTTACTCATGGGGTTGTAACAATATATTGTGGGAGGAAAAGGTAAGCGAAAAATGGAGACTACGTGCCATAGTTTATATCTGGTCATCGCCTGATTTCATTGAAGATTACAGAACGAAACATGAAATAGCAAGGAATTAAAGGTTTGATACAGAAACCTTCATTTATGAGTTAATCTTGTCTTGATTTAGCTTTTAACTTTTAGGATTGTGATATTAAGATATTTTATGGAAGTGATACTTAGCTGCAATAATGGCAAGCTATATTAAATTTAAAGCGAATTGATTTCATCGATGTCTTGTGGCGCCAGTAACGCTTTGAATACAAATAATGCAAGGAGACGTTTGTGTCCGTAGGACGAAATCCAAAAAAAGACATACTCTACCAGTGGGGGCATAATCATGGCCGATCTGACACGTGAAGATTTTCTGAAGCTGGACCGTAAAGATCAACTTGCTCCTTTCCGGGAGGAATTTTATGTCCCAGAAGGTGTGATTTATATGGATGGCAACTCTCTAGGTGTCATGCCAAAGGCCGCGTCCAAGCGGGTACGCGAGGTGACAGACCGGGAATGGGGACATGACCTTATCAAAAGCTGGAATATGGCAGACTGGTTCAATGCCCCGCGTCGGATTGGCGATAAGATCGCCAAGATTATTGGTGCAGAGGAAGGCGAAATCGTCGCCACGGATTCAACAGGAATTAACCTATTCAAGGCGATCAGTGCCGCTCTTGCGATCAATTCTGATCGATCCGTCATTGTAATGGAAGGCAGCAACTTCCCTACGGACAATTACATTGCGCAGGGCCTGATTGAATTCCTGGGACGGCAGCACCAGATCCGCTTTGCGGAAAAAGACAGCATTATGGAGGCCATTGAGGACAATGTGGCTGTCGTATCCCTCACCGACGTGCATTACAAAACCGGTCACTTGCTGGACATGAAGGTCATTACCGCCAAGGCACATCAGCACGGGGCGCTGACCGTCTGGGACTTGTGTCACAGTGCTGGTGCCATCCCCATTGACCTGAATGGAGTCAATGCAGACTTTGCAGTGGGCTGCGGCTATAAGTATCTTAACGGTGGACCAGGCGCCCCTGCTTTTATTTTTGTAGCGAAACGGCACCATGGCAAGTTGAAGCAGCCCCTGACCGGCTGGTGGAGCCACAGGTCGCCCTTTGATTTCACCAGGGACTATGAGATCGGTGAAGGCATAAACCGCATGCTGTGCGGCACACAACCTGTCATCAGCCTGTCGGCCCTGGAAGTGGGAGTGGATATCATGACACGCGCAGACATTCACAAAATCAGACAAAAATCCAAAAAAATGGGCGATATGTTCATCGCCTCGGTGGAGCAGAAATGCGGTGACTACGGCTTCGGCATCGCAAGCCCCCGCAATGCAGATGAACGTGGCAGCCAGGTCTCACTCACCCACGAAAACAGTTATGCCATCATGCAGGCCCTAATCGAACGGGGTGTAATTGGTGACTTCCGTGCTCCGGAAATCACTCGCTTTGGCTTCACACCACTTTATCTGAGATATGTGGATGTGTGGGATGCTGTGGATATCCTGTCGGATGTCATGGCCAATGAGATCTGGAAGGTCCCGAAATACCACGTTCGGATGGCCGTGACCTGATCAACTGTCAAAATCCAGTGGGGAAATAGCAAGTCCTTGAAATCCTGAGATATTCAGAACATGCATTCAATTACTCTGTAATTTCAAATAGTTGATGGATTGGCAAGAGATCACAAGTATGACTTTGATTTTTTGCATAGGGAAATATGGAGTTATGATTAGATGAGGTAATCGATATTCTCAAAGGCCGGGATCACTTCTGATTAGTTATCGTATTGTGTAATTTTCAGATGGATTCCAAGCAGATTAGGTTTATAGCAGTAATCGCAACCATAGCGTTCCGCGTGGGGAGTTCAGATATCACAGGTTTTGATTGAAGATAATTCTTATGGATATGTAGGAGATAGCACATGTTTAGAAAATTTTGTAACGCTGATGTTCAATTCTTTGAAAGCTCAAATTTCCCGAACAAAGTGCCTGTAGGGTCAAAAAATTTGTATATGCTACCGTCCTGTATTATGAAGAAGGATAATTTCATACCCATTAGATTCAAATATAATTTGCTGTCATTTACCCACCATTTACCATTGATTCTTTTGTTTCCCTCAACTGAATAGAATAGTTTTCCGTCCTGTAAACAGGAAATGAAAATTTTATCTCCACCAGGAATTGGGCCGGTGTTTGCACCAACCAATGTGATGCCGCCCTCTAAGGTTTCTTTCAATTTTTCAGAAGTTAGACGAACTCCCTTGGCTGCCTCAATGGATGGGTCTTCACCGATCTTCTTCTCTCCGGCAGCCTCAAGGATAAGCCACAACAAACGGCCTATCTGGCTGGGTAACTGTCGCGGCAATCCTTCAAAGGTGTCGACTCGGTGTACTATTACCAACTCACGGTAAGGCAGCACTATAACCTTATTCACCCCTGCACCAGAAGCTAAATAACTGTGCCCTCTCACATTAACATTTGTGATTAATCCTCCCTTTGAACCAGTCCACCACAAATAACCATAACCGCCATCCGGCCAGATTTGTGAATGGCGTGCTGTACTTTCCCGCACCCATTCAGCGGGAACAATTTGTTGATCGCGCCACTGACCGTTTCGCAAATACAAAAGTCCGAAACGTGCAAGATCTCTGGTGCTCATGCGAAACTGATAATAGCGGTGCTTTGAAATTGGGCCTTGCCCATAATCCTTGCTGGTTTTATAGCTGCAATCACTAATATTAAAATCCTCCATCTGAAGGGGCTTGGCTATACGGGTGTCAAACTCCTCAAATATTTTCGTACCGGTTTCTTGTTCAAATATTGTTCCGAGCGCATTGAAATCCCAATTGTTATAATACCAAAATGTCCCGGGAGCTTGAGTGTGCTGCTCAGGTCGCATGGGTGCCATAAAGTAGCCCTCACCTAACGCAGGATGATAGATTCCTGAGCGCGCTCTTATCAAATCAAAAATAGTTGCTTGCTTTTCAGTTGGCGTAAGAGAAGGTTCGTAGTCGTCAATGTCCAACTCCTCCATTGTTTTGGATAAATCAATATTGCCTTCTTCAATGTGGATTCCAAGCAATGCACTCAGTAAACTTTTTCTTATGGAGTGACAATAGTAATTCCGTGTTATATCACCCCAAGCATCAACCACGACACCATTATCTACAATCATCACCGCAGCAGAATGAATCTTTTTTGAGAAATTGCGAGCCTCAGCAAGCTTGGCCGATGACCAACCAAGTTTTTCGGGTTCCACTGCCTTTTGCCAGTTTGCACCTGGATAAATATCTTTGTTGGGGCCATCATTTGGGGAACAATCAACAAGGGCCAAAGTCAGGGCAAAAAATAGTAATGTCCATTTCATTGAGCGATTCCTTTGTCTTGTTGCTAGAAAGAGGGCTTTTTCCTATTTTTTGGGAGAAAACCAAATATCAGTCGATTGCAGATATATTGAGAATATCACAAGAATGAGAAAAATGTTGATATTTAATGGATCAGCCTAACATTTGGCGGATTGAAAACTTTCTACTACGTGCCAAAGTATTTATCTGGACATTGCCTGATTTTATTGAAGATTACAGAACGAAACATGAAATATCAAGTATATAAAGGTTTGATACAGAAACCTTCATTTCTGAATTGATCTTATTTTGATCTAACCTTTGATTTTTAGGATTGTTATATCCAGACGGTATATATAAGTGATACGTG
>JAEORY010000269.1 GCA_016840645.1 Candidatus Borrarchaeota archaeon
TGATAGAAATTCTCTTGTTGATACACCGTTGAGTATAACTACACAAGAATCCAGTGGAATGGGTACTGATAAGAAAACTCTATATATGAGTGGTCTTTATTCAGCCCTTCCATATATGATAAATTCTAAACTTTCGATCAGTGAAGAAAAATCGGCTATTGAAGTAATTTCCGATGTGGTTGGCACAAGATTTATAACAGATTTCAACGCAAGCAATTCTCTTGATTCACAACGCTGGATACAACCTAATGTATCAGATAGGAAATTTGTCAATGAAATGTGGTTACATGCCGATCTTAATAATTCCTTCCCAGCCGTTGGTATCTCTAGTGATGGAAAGTTTATATTAAAAGATATTAAGAAAAGACTTTCAAGTCCTTATGATTGGAGGTTCACAAAGAACCCAGACCCAAATTCAGCAAAAGATCTTGTGTTTGATGATGATTACACAACCAAGGTATCTTCTGGGTTTATAAATTCGATTGTTGGATATGGAAGAGAAAAACTGGCTTATGTTATTGAAGAAGAACTCAGTCAGTCTATACTTAAAAAAGTTGATCCTATTGTTGCTATTACAAGAAAAATTGCAAGGAGTGAAGAGGTTGAAGCCCGATTTGCTCAAACAGCATTTATAAATGATAATGTACACGAAAATTACTGGGACGCTTTTTTGCACAACGTTGTACATTTGATAGGGATGGGTGCAGTAAAATTAACTTTTTCTTTTCAAGGAGTTTATATACCAATAAGGATTCTTGATCTTGTGATGTTCAGAGATACTAGTTCCACTGATCAAAAAGAAACCGCTAGTCATCATTCTGGGCTTTATTTTGTAAGTAAAGTAGCGAGGACTATATCAAATAGACAATTCATCACGGTAGTTGAAGTTTGCCGTGAATCAATGAACGAACTTAGGGACGCATAATAAAATGTTTGCTAAATTAACCGATGTGATAAAAAAATCTAGACCATTTGCAAAACCATACAAGGGTATTGTAGTGGACAGAGATGACCCAAGAAAATTAGGCAGGGTCAAAGTAAACATTCCTGGTTTGTTGGAAGGTGATAAAGACGTTTTACCATGGATCTTTCCTGAAAACCCAGTGGGCCTAGGAGGTAGAGCCGATCTTTCCAGTTTTGCAGTACCGGAACTTAATTCAGCATTGCTTGTTAAATTTCCTTTTGACGATATTTATGCTGGTTTTTATTATGGATATTGGCAATCAGAATCCACCCATCAAGGAAGTACTTTCAATGAGGATTACCCCGAATCTTATGGGACAAGAGATTCACAAAATACATATTTCAAGGTTAATAAAACAAAAAAATTCATGGAACTTGTACACACTTCAGGTGCATCAGTACGCATGAACAAGGATTCATCCGTTGAACTTAGGTCAAGAAAAGAAATCAAGTTTGTTTCTGAAGATGGAAGAACTGAACTGGTTTTTGACCTTGTGACTGGTGCAGTGAATTTTCAACCAAAGGAAACTTTGGAATTTGCTGGTATTGAGACTAAAGTCAATTCACCTAAATTCACAATTAACACTTCTACTAAATTTGAAGAAATTGCTGGTGGTTATGAACAAGAAGTAGTAGGTGGTAAAAAGACTAATATTGGTGGATCTTTTTCAAAAACCGTGGTTGGTGATAATGCCGTATCAATTGCTGGAAATAAATCCGAACTTGTAGCCCAAGAAACTGAAGTTACATATGGTATGGGTCGGGATGAAACATCTGTTCTCGGTGATATGATGACTGAACTTATTGCTGGAGATAGGAATGTCGATATTTTACTTGGGAATTACAAAGTATCTTTGCTTGCTGGAAACTACGATGTTGAAATCGTTGCTGGTAATATTACTTTTAATACATTAGTTGGAAACATTGAAGTTGGAAACGCCCTTGCCTCAATGGAAATTGGGTTGGCTGGGAATGTGAAGATTTCTGCATTAACTACACTTGATCTTGAAGCCGTGGCCGTAGCCTCTCTCAAGGGAGTAATCACAAAACTTGGAAACGGAATTGCTCCTGTAATTACAGTGTTAACCGATCCATTGGAAGATTTAATTACAGGAAAGCCCAAAATAGGAGTGCCGACTGTATTAGCGGGATAAAAAAAATATGAGTAAAAAAGAAGAAAAAGACAAAAAAGATAAAGAGAAAAATAATGATCCTGGATGGAAGAAACCACAATTCACGGGTTTGAGAAAACTTGCTGAAAAAGTAAAATTTATAAACGAAATCGTGCTTGAAGAGCACAAGAAAAAATTGGAGAATCTAAAAGGTGTCTTGGAAGCAAAGCGACATCAACAGTCCCGTACAAGAGGCAATAGGAGGCGTGCTCGGACCGATAGGTAGTGTCCTTAGTGCTATCGAACCGATCTTAGCAATCGCAAAAACATTGCTTGAAATAGCAAAGGTCTTCATTGAAGGTGTAGAAGATCCATTCGGAGGTCTGCTTGATGCAATTATAGAAGAACTGGAAACCTTAATCAATGATCTGTTTGCTACGGGTTTCTATATTGTAACTGTTAACCCTTTCAAATTGGAAGGGATCAGACGATTTGATGATTTTGGTACACCTCTTCTTACCCCAGGAGATATAATCGATGAGATGGTAGAATCGTTCGATGACCAAGGGGATGAGGCAAGACCACAATTTACAGACGCTGAAATGACAGCCATTGGAATTATTGCTACTGCACCAGATCTTGCTGGTCTTTTAGGTTTGATTCAAGAATTGATAGCAATCTTCAAGATTCCTGAATGGGAACTTGTTCTTGAATGGCACCAAGAAAAGGCTGATGATACTCAGGTAAAATCCGAAGTACCCGATTGGGAAAGTTTAAGACTTAATTCATTTGAACCATTTGGTACCCTGCAAAAAGATTTAATAGCATTGCTTGAGGCTGCTAAGGGCACAAGAATTGTACCCGATAATAACATAGCCGATTTAATTGATATGTTGATTAAAAAGATAGAACGATTACAAGATATTCTTGATCGTATACAAGAAATTTTGGATAATGCTGCTGGTGCAGCTTCAGGTCTTTGGGTCTTCGATTATCCACCGACGGCTGGTGGTAATGAAGCGATCAAGGCTGCCCTGAGAGACCCCTATCTCGAACAATGTGTTCCCAACGGATATTCTATTGGAACCTTGATTGTGGGTGGTGGGCCTTCTCTTGAACCAGTAAACGCACTAAGACAACTCTTATTATAATATAGGAAGGATTTTATGGCTACTTATTGGATTTGTGATATCTGTGGAAAGCAGACGTTAGTTAACCCACCAACTGAACAAGTGGTGGAAGAAGTTACAAGAGAAATTCAAGTTCCATCTACTGTTGAAAAGGAAGTCGTGGAGGCTGGACAAAAGAGAATGAAGAAAACAGTTGAGTTTCAAACTCAGACTGTAACCGAGAAAATCCCTAAAATGGCTAAGATGAAAAGGCAAGATCCATTTACAGGGGAAGTACAGGATGTTGATGTTCCTGAACTCAAAGACCTTAAACCCCGTGCATATCTTGTAAACCTCAATGTAGGACATGAAATGATCCAAAAGGATTTTTGCAAAGAATGTTTAGAAAAGGTTATGCCTGAAGTTCAAGCCCTTTGGGATAAATTAGCATCAATAAAGAGTAAATAATATGCCATTTCTTGGACCAAGTATGTCCGCTACTTTGATGAGTCAAATGGCCTCTCAAGGTATGGTTGGACCTGCTGGAAAATTTTTTGCAGATGCTTGTGGAATAGGGGCTATGATGACTGTTATAGCTAAACCTTTTACTACAGCAGATACAGGCACAATAACCGGTGTTGGAGTGGGTACAGGTACTGGATTGATTCTTATCCCGACATTAATATCTAGTATTGTTCTTGCACAAGCAGCCCAATTAGCGTTGATTGGACCAAGGATGCCAAGTTTGGCTTCGGCATATGGACAAGCGTTGACAATGGAAGCTGCCAAAATAACTTTGTCATCAGTTCATTCAATCGTTTTCCTTGGTGTTGGGATAGTTGTTCCCGCTAGTATACCAATTATCGATATGGAATGGGAACGCAACGTATTTTCATTAGGGACAGCATTTGGATTTATTGGCCCACAATGGCCGTCATTGGCAAAGGCAATAGCCAAAGGCAGTGCAATAGGATTTAAACCAGCAGTTGGTCAAGTAACTATTACAGGTACATTCACTGGTCCTACCCCGCCTGGGCCTATTCCAGGAGCAGGTACAGGATCAGGAGTTATTACTTAAACAAGAACAGGAGGACAAGTCATGTCAAGAGCAAAGAATATCGTTAACATGTTAGAGAAGGACGCTGTAAAAGATGCATCCCGTATGGTGGATGAATTGGAAAAGAAAAAAGGTAAAAAATTCACTGAAGAAGAGAGAGAAGCCCTAATTAAGAAATTCTCTAGCCAAATGAGTCGTATGAAATCTCTCAAGAAACAAGAAGAGTTTATGGCAAATCTTGGTGGAATGCTTGAAGAGGAAGATGACAAAGAAGACGACGATAAAGAAGACGATGACGACGATGAAGAAGAAAAAGATGATAAGAAATCCTCTCGAAAAGAGCCAAAAGACCAATTTGCTAAAAAAGATAAAGATGATGACGACGATGAGGAAGAAGAAGAGGAAGAAAAAGACGACAAAGAGGATGACAAGGAATAAATTAGATGGCCTTTGTATATAGTGATGTCAATTCATTTGCACCCACGGTGAAGCCCCTTGTTGAGGATGTACAATCTGTGTATCAGTCTTTGTTCAACATTCTCAATACAAGGAAGGGTGAAAAACCCTTTTTTCCAAATTTTGGGATTGATCTCGATGAGGAACTTTTTGAAGTTATTGATGATGTATCTGCTGTTGAAGTTTTAAGGCAAGTCATCGATGGAATTGAAACAAACGATCCCAGAGTTATAATTGACATCTCAAATACTAAAGTGGAACCATACCCAGACGATAATAAATACGAACTCTACTTAGTATTCAGCTTACAAGGGATTGAAGAACAAACCTTTACATTTCAAGGATCATTGGTAGCATGAGTAATGGAACATTTATAATAAATCCGGATTCAGTATCCTTCTCTGCAATCAGAGAAGATATAGAGACATGGTTGGAAAGTGCGCCTGATGCAGCCAAGTGGGTTGATTTTTTCAACTCATCTACTGGACAAACTTTTATTGATCTTGTTGCTAGTATGGCTACTATGCTCAATTACAATGTAGTTGTAGCAAGACGAGAGTCGTATTTAAGATATGCGGAAAATAGAAGTTCAGTAATAGGTGCTGCACAAACATTGGGGTACTCCTCAAATAGAGGAAGGAACCCCGTCATCAAAATTAATGTCACTCCCACTATTACGGGAGTCCTCAACAAATTTTTTCCAGTTGGATCTGTCAAAGATAAAGATCTAGTATTGCTTGAGGACACCATAGTCAATTCTGGGGTAGCAGTTGATCTTGAAGTAGTGATTGGAAATCTTAAAGAAGAAGAAGTCACTGCTACTGGAGACGCACCTGCATCTTTTAGGTTTACTCAAAATGGAGTATCTGAAGACATTCGTGTATTTCTAAATGATACTGAAGTACCACTATCTTCAAGAATCCTTGATTTGGTTAATGGGTACTTTGTTTCACAATCGAATCCATGGGGATCGGTTGATATAAAGTATATAAATCTATCTACATTTGAATATACATACAATACTGGGGATAAGATTAAACTTGAATGGGTAGACCATCAAAATACCACATTCATAGAATCTGATCTCAAGTTTGATTTTGGCACAATTAATAGTTATGAAACAGTTTCAATTTTCCAAGATGTTGAGGATAAAGAATCAGTAAGAATTAACGCTCCTCTAGCAAATGAAACGCAATTTGTAATTCGTGGTCGAGACGATTATCTCAAGATTTTTAAATTCCTTGAAACTACATTGGTGGATACCAATCAAA
>JAEORY010000270.1 GCA_016840645.1 Candidatus Borrarchaeota archaeon
GATGAACTTGGGATGGGTGATATGTTGGATACGAGCCCACCTGGTATTGACGAAGCATTAGCGTTCGGTAAGGTCCTTGAGTTCATTGAAAAGAAAGATGAACACGATTATGATCTAATCATTTTTGATACAGCCCCCACAGGACATACGTTGCGCCTTCTAAGCTTACCTGAGGTGCTCGATTCATTTCTAGGAAAGATTATAAAACTCAGATACACCCTAGGAAAGTTTGTCGGCAAACTTAAGAGTCTCTTTGGTAAGGAAACAAATGAAGATAGAACAATGGAAGCTTTGGAAAAACTTAAAGAATCTATTGGCAAAGCGCAAGTGGATTTGAGCGATCCAGAAAAAACATCATTTTGCACGGTGATGATTCCAGAGGCAATGAGTATTTATGAAACTGAACGACTTATCACTACACTCTATGAATATGAGATACCAATAAGCAATGTACTTGTAAACATGGTGTACCCAGTGATACCCGACTGCGCTTTTTGCACTGCAAGACGAAGTATGCAAGAAGGGAATCTGGAAACCATAAGAGAGTTTTACGCAGATGAATTCAAAATCACAGAGATTCCACTTTTTGACACGGAGATAAGAGGCATAGAGCGCTTAGAAATGTTTAGTTCAAAGCTTTTCGGAAAGAATGAGAATTAATGATATTTTTGTGAAATAATAATTGTGCTTAGAGCGCATCTCATCCTTTAGTTCATTTTTTTTGGTTTTTGGCATTTGAGATAAGAAGCTTAAATTTTGGAAGTATCAAGACCACAGAAAGATAGAATAGCACACCAACTAAACAAAGAATTGAAATTGGATATCCAATAGGAACGTTCTCTTCAAATCTTAATGTTATTAGATGCTCGCCTTCTGGCAATTCTAGAGTAATAATACCAAATTTGTTTTCTTTGATATTAATCTCTGTGGAATCTAAGTATGCCTTCCAATTAGGGAAGATCCCATACTTCACAAGAAGTATTCCACCATCTGAAGATTGAGCGTTAATAATTAAAGCTGTTGGGTTTATTGATACGAATTCTGCAGTACCTATACTATTCGGAAATAAAATATCAGCGTCGTCAACGATTTCGACCATTGGTCTGAAATATGGATTTTGCAGGATGCTCATATTGGAGTTCTCGTAGAACCTGATTTTTTGCCATCCATTAAGCAGCCATTCTGCTTCATTTTTTTGCCTTACGAGCAAATACTTTAAACTTAGATATCCAAGTTCTTTTGTAAATGATGGTTTCAAACTAACATTATTGTCCAAAGACTTTGAGGCTGTCCACCACTGGGGACCTTGTACCTCATAAAATTCAGTTTTTGTTATTGATTCGCCCCTGGCTCGCCCGTATAGATCACTGATGCGATAAAGACCAGTGTCGCTTGACTTAATCCACTGTAAAGCATTCAAATAATCCTCATCTTGGGGATAGTACTCCCATTTATAGGCGCCTGTATATGGCCACATATCCACTAGAATCAAAAGGACGGTAATTACAAGAATCCAGTGGCTTAAACGAAACTTGAAATTCCTTTTAATCTCAAACGCTTTTGCTTTCTCATAGAAAGTACTTACAACTATGCCTGTCAAATAAGCGATGGAAATTGATGCGGGTAACAGAAATCGCCATGGCCACTTAAAGAACGAAATTAATGGAACATAATAATAAATAAAAACGCTAGGATAATCTGCTAGAATAAGAGAAATAACAAGAAGCACCATAAAAAACTTCGTTTCATTATTTTTAGAGTTCTTATCCTTTGGCTTTATGAAAAACGCAAGCAAAGCAAGTCCCAAAGAGACTGTACCTATATAGAATGGCATTTCGCCCGCTATGCCGATTTTCGACCCTCTCATCCGCCACCAAAGCTCTCTCGTGTAAAGTTGTGGTAGACTGACAAAATGCGAAGCAGGATAACCTCCAGTCGATAAAGCGACTTCGTTACTCCATAGAATCGTGGACGTCTGTGTATACGCAGGTATAAGCCACCATGCTGTTAATCCTAGTCCTACCCCAATGGGTATAAAATACATAGCAACCATCAAAAATGCTCTATTTACAGTAAGTTGATGGGAGATAAGTTCATCTAGAAGCGAATAGACTAAATACATAGTGATAATGTAAACAGAGTTATAAGCTGTCGGTAAATGCGTCAAGATCAATCCTGCGAGAAAAATACCTGAGAATATTGCTTTTACTAAACGCCTATTCGAATCTGTTTTAAGAGATTCTCTTGAAAGGACGAAAATAAGAGGCACATACGTGTAACCCATTAGTTCCGTTAAGGTACCTCTATAAAATGCTGTAGTAAGATGGAGTCCTATGAAAGTAAAGGATATCGCGGAGATACTTGCTACAATGCTATCCTTTGAAATTTTTTTGGTCATATAATAAACAGAAAGAGCGCAAAGGATGAACGAAGTAACAATTGCACCCTTTAAAGCTTGAAAGGTGTTTAAAAACCATGAAAAAGGGAATGTAAAATAATAACCAAGAAAATGATAGAAGCGAAACAATGCCAGACCGCCAATTCCGTTCCAAGGATCGAAAGGGGAATATATTATGCCTTCTCTCCAGTATCGGAACATAACCCATACATTGCTTACATGATAGGTAAGGTCATGACTCTCTGGAAACCCTGGCTTTGTTAAAAAAGTATGAGTTGGAAGAATAGCTAAAACGATAAGAATAACGATAATTATAACTTCTTTTCTTCTTCGCGAATTTTCCAAATAGGACTGAAATGGAAATAATGGAAATGTATACAATAACGAAACGAATATTGTTACAACACAAACGATACCCAAGAGAATATAACTTGGAGGGGTATATGGGGCGCCATAGGTTGTAAGAAGAAACATTGTTAAAAAGACAGCCATTAGAGTAGCGAAGAACAAGAAAGGACGCTCTAATAACTTCTCAGAGTTCCGATAAAGAAAAACCCCCATAAAAAGAGCAAGCACTCCTAAAACAAACGCCTGAAGTATATAGATCGTTCCATCCAAAGGAGAAAAGGAAAATTTCATAAGCAAAGCGAGAAGTACGCCCATGACTAAAAATACAGGATAATAAATAAACTGCTTCATCAAATCAAATAAACGAGTTTTTTTTATATTTGCCTTCATCTTTTTGATGTTTCCCCTAAATTCTAAGGATATAGAACCGGTCTAAACCTGTCCACTCATCAGCGTAACTATAAGCGATCATCCTCAAAATTTGAGCTCACCCTTGCCAGTTAACTTCATCTGATTTTGGGGTTTGCAGAAATTGCATTCATCTAAAATTCAGAGATTACTGAAATCAAACAATAGTAACTTTTCCACCAATGGATTCACCTGGCAAGCCATGTTCAAATCTTGCCCTAACCACACCATTTCTTCCATGGGGGCGTAAAATTTTTCCTTGTAGACGTTTACCTGCAGGAGAAAGCCAAACTACTGTTTTTCCTATCAATTGAGCAGCTTCTTTATCAGAATCGTATTTTGGAAATTTCAATAACATATGCTTATTGATTTGCCTATTGCCGCCTCTTCTGTATCCTGTGATGAGACCTTCAAGACCTTTGACAATGCTTTCCGTCATTCTGTTCACCATTTTGTTGCCTTTCCATATATTTTATGATTTGTTTAAAAAGACTTCTATTAAGAATCACGAATTAAGAATTAAAGTCTTCAATCACTTAATAAGAAGGAAAAAAAAACAAGTAACTAGGCGTTTATGAGTTGTTCTGTGATCTTACGCCTTATACCATAAAAAATTTTCAAAATGTCTTTTTTTACAAGTCCAGCTAAAGGCTTATTCAGACGAGTGAAGAGCTCAACGCGAGACATTTTATTTTCATGTGCAATTTCAGAAATAGATTTGTTTCCATTGCATGATTCAAGAAGTGCCCATTCTTCTCGTGATAATTTTGCTAGTTTCTTGGTATTAACCTCTTGAGTGACCGGAATGCGACAAATCGGTCTGAAAGTTTCTCTTAATGTCTTCTCGAAGCACAACATCAAAAAATTTTCAATTTTTTCAAAATCTGTAATATCTCCAGACCAATCGTCAAGAACTTGGCTGTACTTGATTGAAATTAACTTAGCTGCGGTAGAAATATCTTCTTCTAATAGAATTGGTGAAGTAAGCTCATCCGAGAGAGCAACAACTATGAAATTATGATTTTCTCCCCACTCAAAGACAAATTTTGTGTCACCAGAATCAATCTGTTCAAGTTGGCCATTACCTGAGGAAACCACTTCAGAAATGAGAGAACTAATTCCACTCAACGCACCACTAACTAAATCTTGATCTACACCGTTCATGTATTCTTTACATAAAGAACATGAGTAAATTGTCCTTCCGTCCTTATAGATTATGTAAATCGAATATAGTCCCATTATAAGACCTCAGCGCATTTTTTCAAGAATCCGAAGTTCATATTCACAAAATTCTTCATTTAATGCTCTACAGTGAGTTTCAACGCAATTAACTCGCCATCCCTGGGTATCAATTAACTCTTCATAAACTAGAGAAAAAACCTCTTCAACGATACCTGCAACAAAATCACAGAGAACCCCTTCTCCCTTCTCAGAAGCTAGTGTATCACAAATGACGCACTGGAAATCGCGTATTTTAAATAGTCCCTTATTTCCAGATATCTTTGGAGAACTATCAAATATTTTTTGCCATAAAACTTTGATCAGATTCTTTACTGTACCATCTTTTAACGGTGCTTTGAGTTTCAAGAGTTCCTTGGGAAAAACACTGTATAAAATTTCCTCTCCGAAATTCTTTCCCCTTAATTTTAATTCTCTGCGAACATCTATGAAAGATTCGTTATACCTATAGAGCTGTTTAATAAATAAACCATACATGATAGGTAAAATACGCTGGTTCATCTCAGACAGAAGCATCACCTCTTGCTAGAATGAATTTGCAATAGGGTGTCCCATCTTTTGCCCAGCATTCAGATTCATGGCATAAAATGTCCGAAGAGGAAAAACGCCCCTTAACCCCAATATCTTCAAGTGCACATTCAATGATTGCTTCAATAAAGCCAGCGATAGCTTCAGAAAATGGAAAATGGACAGGTTCAGATATATTCTGGCATAATTCACATGATTTGGAAATAATTACCAGATGATTTGAATCCTTATCCCATTTACATTTATCAGGTTTTCTTAGAAAAACAATTTTCCATACTTCTTCAACATAGCGCTCTAACTTCTTTTCAATAAGGTTTGGATCTAAAGTTTTTGATAGAAGTGGATAAAAGACTTCGCCAAGTTGCCTGCCAAATTCATGTAGATTGTTTGTAATTCGTGCAATATCATATTGAGTCCGCCAAACTATAGAGTTAACGATAGTTGTATATAAACCGTTAACTAATGTTGTATTTATCTTATTTTTGAGATCTTTCTGAGAACGACTCTCAATATGAATTTTAACTATCTATCAACTCAGCCCATTCGCTTTTTCATTGATTTATTGGTATTAAAAAATCACACACACGTTTATGAATTATTTGTGTCCACTATTATTTTTCACCTTTTTTTTACCATTATTTTCCTTATTCAAAAAATGCATATCAACTCTTTTATTCTTTCTGAGAAATGCATCCGCTTTCTTCTTTTAACTTACTTAATGAATTTTGGGAAGACTAAATCGACAAAGGTTACCTCTCGACTTTAGACTAGAATTTTGGTTTCAATGGAGATTCATTTTTATGAAGTAATCAATAAATATCTAAAAAAGATAGAGAATTGACGGGGGAGGACGTCCAGCAAGAAATATTAAAACTTAATAGTGGAAATCACGGGTCTGATTATCCCGCTTCTGCTCGTACTTGTGCTTGATCTGATTGAGCAGTTTCCACCTGTTGCTGAATTTCTTACACTTATCCTTCCGCGATTGTACCTCAGCGACTTTCGGATTCCAATATTTGTCCGGGCGCTGGTTTTTC
>JAEORY010000271.1 GCA_016840645.1 Candidatus Borrarchaeota archaeon
AAGCTAGTATACAATCAATAGAAAGTTATTGGGATGAAAAAGAATAAACCCACAAAACAAGAATTGCTAAATGCCCTAAATACTGAAGAACAGGTAAAATGGACAGAAAAAGATGAAAATCTTAGGGATGTAGATCATTTTATACTTGACATTGGATTAGTTTGGGGTAAAATGAAATATGATAGGTTATTATTAGAACTTCTATATGAATACTGGTCTAAAAATCCAGTATCGTCTAAGCAATTTCACGCACACTTAGCCAAAAAGATTGGGACTGATAAAACTGGTAAATATACCATAAACGAATATAATCTTATTTGGACTAGAGAGCAAATCAAAAAGAAGATTGGTCCGATGTTAATGAAGCGAGTTGTACGTGAGCAGAAAATCAAAACCAAAAAAAAGAGATCCCCTTAAAACTAAAGATCAATCCCGATTGAGAAGACAATTTATTGATTATGACTATATCAAAAAGCTAAGTCCAGAAGAAAGAGAATTCCTTGCTAAATTTACTGATGAATACTACGGAGGTGGTGGATTTAAGCGTGGGGAAGATGGGAAATTTGACTATACTGATAATGTCCATAAAACTGATGAATTACGTAGAGATTGCTACAATAAAAACAATCAAAATCAACGCTGCATCTATTCTTTAGCAAAAACTACAAATAAGGTTTATGAACTTGAAGAAGCTATTACAAAAGCTGAAAATAGTGGGGAGAATTTGCAGGATTTATTTAATCTAAATCACGAGGATGATATAATTGAGCTTATTGATTCTCTTCTAGAAGAAGCTGAAGAGGGAGGAGAGTCCAGTTAATAAGGCTCCAGGTAGTGCCAACCAAAGCATAGCAAATTTAATTTTATCGCCAATATCTTTTCTTTTAGCTGCTTTATCTTCTTCCATTTTCTTTTGAAATGCATAATCTTCTGTCATTGCTTCTAGATGAGGAATTAATGGTATGAGTATAGCAGTAATTTTAGTATCTGCTGAAACATGATCTTTAACCATTTCCATGTGATTATCCATTTTACTTTCTATCTTAATTACAGATTTTTCTACATCTTCAACTTTATCGTTAACTTTATCGACTTTAGTTTCTAATCTGTTAAATCTCTCATCACTCATTCTCTTCTCCAGATTGTAACAATTCCATTAATTTTGATTTTATAGCAGGTTGTTGACTTGCTGAAAATAATAACGCATTTTTACTAGTTATGTCAGGAGCTTGTGCCACTTCGTTAATGAAATTACTCATTCGTTCACCTTCCTGACCAGGATACATTCTTCTAGCATTTAGTGAGAGTTTTTGTATTGCTGTTGCTGGAAGATTAGCAATATCTTTAACCATTCTAGCTGTACTACCTAATGCTGCGCCTGTTTTTACACCAGCTGCTTGAATACCACCACCAATAGCACTTTGGACACCTGGAGTACCAGCAATAACTTCACCACCTCCACCTCTAGCAGTTTGTCCAAGATCGATAAGTTTAGCTTTCTTTAGAATCTTATTTCCGAATCTATCTGCAAATCCTCGAGCTAATCCATCCATTTGATTTACGAAATGGATAAAATCTTGTTGTTTAACAACTTGACCTGGGTCAGCAATTTGTATTGCCATATCTCTAATAAACTTAGATGCTTGATTAACATCGTCTATATTTCTTGATAGTGTGTTAAGACTTGGAAACATATCGTTTAATGTTTCATAAAATAAAGCTTGTTGTTTCAGAGCTTTTTGATACGCTTGATCACCACTTTCAAGAGCAATGCGTTCCATACCCTTTTTAGTTAATAAATTTCTAGCTTCTGACATAGCTCTTTGGATAGTACCTGATCCTGCTGCTTGAGACATAGAGTTTATCTTTTTTCTCAAACTATGTAATTGTTCACCGGACATTAGCATTTTATTTATTGAATAGTCGGCTACATCTGTAGTAGCAACGTCTTTTACTTTTTCTGTTAATTTATCTTTAAAATTTAATAAAGCTTTTGCTGCCTCATCATCAACACTTTCCGCAATAAGATCATCAATATAGTTCATAACATTTGCTAAATCATCAGTTACGTCAATCTTATTTTGGTATTTACTAGCTATTTTAGTTACTTCATCATCTAGATCACGAGCAATTGTCTGTAAGGCTCCTTCACCATCTCCTAAAGCTTCTTTGGTCATATTTTTTAATTCTTCGGCATTTCTTTTTATGGAAGTTTTTCCTGCAAATGGAACCTTCTTATATGCTGTTTCTGCAGCATCTAACACTTTTTCTGCAATGGCAGATTGTTCTTTAGCTATTTCTACGCCCTTCTTAAGACCTCCTTTAATGAGTCCTGTACCTTTGCCAGCAACTTTAAGTCCACCTGTTAATACTGGTGCTGCAACTGCGCCTGTTAGAGCTTCTTTGGCAACATCTTTAACAAATTCACCAACTTCACCTTTAGTAAGATCAGCTTCACTTTTACCTACACCATATGCGGCACCAGCTTTTGCACCAGATTTCATTAATTGCTTTAAAGCTTGTTTAGCACCAACTTTACCTGCACTAGCTACTGCTGATGCACCACCTGTAAAAAATGCAGGGGCAATACCACCGGCTATTTCACTTGCTAGAGCTATTGAAGGATGTGCTTCCTCGCCAGCCTTTCTTCTAGCTTCTGCTTTATCTCGTTCGCTACGATACGTATCCATAATATCTTTTAATTGTGCTTCGCCAAATGCTGTCTCATAAGCGGCTTTTAACCCACCTTCAATTTCACCTGCACCTCCAAACAATAAACCTTCTGCTCCACTTCTTAATGCAGTTTCTATTTCACTTGGAATTTCAACTTGATCTTGAGGAGTATCTGAAGTTTTAAATTCTTCAGTATCTAACTCAACATCTTCAAATGAATCGAATTCTTTATCTAAATTGGACACTATTTTTTCAGTATCTAACTCAACATCTTCAAATGAATCGAATTCTTTATCTAAATTGGACACTATCTAACCTCTTCATAATTAGGATTACTTAGATATTTTTCTACTTTATCTTTTGGAACTTTTCTAGTAGCCCCATCACTCTTTCTTCGTATTGTAACTGTTTCACCCACTTGTGTTTGTTTTGATTCTACATTGCTTATTTTTTTTCCAAATCTAGCTTCAACATCTTCATACGACATATCATTTGGTTTGCCGAAATTTTGATATGCTTGTTCAATGTAATATTTTCTAGTACCTTCTAATTTTTTTCTAGCACCTGTTTGCATTATATAGTTAATATCTTTTAGATCTTTTGCTGTTAAATCACTTGTCTTTCCTTTAAAAGCACCACTAAAATAATCTAATACTTTACCACTAACATCAAATCTTTGAATATATCTAACAACATCAGCATCTGTTAATACACCAACTTCACCCATTGCTCTAGCCATTTTTGTACCTAAAGCACCAAGTGCTACTTTATTACCTTTCTTCATTGCATCTAATAATCCATCAGCTTGGTCAAAGGCAATTCCTTGTTTTCTTAAAGCTTTTACAACATCATCCCTTTCGAAATCTTTTACCACACCTCTTAGTTCTTTATCAAGTTTTCGTCGTTGATCTAACGTACGTCTTGCTTCTTCTTTTTCTCTTTGAGCATAATATCTATCTTCTTTGGCTCTTGCTATCTTTTCTCGTGAAGCTATCGCTCTTTCTTGCATTTGTTGATTAATTAGGGTTGGGGCAAATTTTTGAATTTCTGCAGCACTCATATTATCAGGAACATTTATTCCAAACACTTTACTAAGTTGATCTCTTGCATTTATAGACATATTAGAATTAGCATTATGTAATTCTTCTTTATTAAGAGTTTCTATATCTTGCTTTGCATTTTGTCTTATTGAGTTTACTATATTCGACATATCTGATTTTACTGGTGTTTTTTGTCCACTAGCTACTCCAGCAAAACCACCTAACATCTTTCCTATTCCTCCAATTGCATTAGCCCAAAACTCTTTATTTCTAGCTTCTGTTTTAGCCTCGTCCCTTAACTTCTGATAATCCTTATCATCTTCCATCATTTTAGTTTCAGGTTGACTTGCAGGTGCTCTTACAGGTGCAGCAGCTTTAGCTAACTCAACCAACTTTTCAATTGGCTTAGGTTCGGTACGTTGCTCCAAGACCTCAGGTTTTTCCATACTCATTGGATTTTCAACTTCTCTACTCATCATAGGTTCTTGCTTACCTTCCATATAATCTAGAAGTTTTCGATCATTTTCTGGTATTTCCATGCTCATTGGACCGATAACAGATGAAGGAGTAGGAGCTGATTGCTCTACTTCTCGACTTTGTAAGATTTCAGGTACGCCCTTATCTTCTCGAAGTTCTCTTCCTTCTCTAGTATATTGTAAAAGACGATCTAAAAAACTCATATTTATTCCTCAGAATATTTTTGTTTAACTTTATTTGCTCTATCTCTTGCAATTCCCCTAAGCATATCATAATACTCATCTCTAGGGGATTTTGATTCCATATCGATTTGTTCTAATTCCTCTAGTTCTAAATCTCTTCCAAGTCCTTCTTCAGCAGCATGGAGTCTAATTTCTGCTGGAGATCTGTATGGTTTTTCTTTTGATCTCTCATTCATAGAAACAATACTATCTTTCATTCTTTTCTTATAATAATCCCCTACATCATAATTTTGTGACATGTCAGATTCAATATTCATAAACTCTCGTAGGTTTTTCATCACTTCCTCATTAATCTTTTAAGCATTTGACTATGTTTTTCTTCTGAGTCGCCATTAGCAATTTCACGGAACATATTAACATTTTCATTATGTTGGTTCTCTTCTCTCAATTTCCTAACTCGTTCTAATTGAGCATTTTCAAATGCCAATTCTTCAGCATCACTTGCATCTTCAGAGTCAGCAAGTAACCCAGCTAATCCTAAAGCTGCACCACCTAAACCTCTAGCTGCTGGTGCTGCTAGTTTTCCTAATTTACTAGCTTTATTTATAGGGTATTTACTAGGACGAATTAGGTCAGGATATTTATTTTTTATTAGATCGTCGATATCTGGAGTCATTACTTCTTTTGCTTTTAACGCCCCACTGTCAGGAAGTTTTTTAGCAATGAATTTATCTTTTACTTCTGGCATATCTATATCTTTTAAAACTCCTTGATTAGAAGTTGGATAACGATCCACCATTAGACGATCAAACTCACCTGCCATTGCTGTACTATCTGGAATAGCTCTATCACCAACGACACCTAAAGCTTGTTTAAGTTCTCTACCAAAATCACCAGTTTTTAGTTTACCTAAGGCAATTTGTCTAAGTTTTTCTAATTCTTCTGGACTCATTATTCACCCTCACCATTAAGTAATTTTTCTAATCTTCTTAATCTTCTATTTAAGTTAGCTTGTCCAGCCATCATTGTCGGCATAGCTTTACCATAGTCTACCATTTTACCCATGTCGGTATCTTCAACAAACTGACTACCTAGTTCTGATTTTTCTAAATCTTGTGCCATAACTGAAACTTGATCTTGCTCACCACCAATTTCTGGTTTATAGTCATACTCGTAAGCATCAATATTGTCCATCATATTTTCTATTTTTTGATCACCATCTTGTATATTCTCTTTAAGGTTTATATCTGAATATTTTCCAATAGCAGCTCCACCAACTTCGGATGCCCCACCTAAAATAGATCCTACCATTGCAGCTTTATTAGCAGCAGTTTGTTGTTGAGCTTGACCTACACCTTGATATCCTTGAGCAACTCCACCAGCACGTTGAATCTCATTTTGAAATTGTTGTTGTAGTAAACCTTTATTGTGCATTTCTTGTTGGTTAGCTAAGGATGCTCTTAAATTTTCTTGTGCCTGTTTGGCAGATAGGTTTTGTGCTTGTGCCATATTTTGTCTATCAATATTTCTTTGTTGTGCAGCAGCTC
>JAEORY010000272.1 GCA_016840645.1 Candidatus Borrarchaeota archaeon
TACGTTTAGTAGTGGAGGCAAAAACAATCAAAGCTTTGGAACTACTTTCTGTATCAAAAAATTATGATGCTCTAGCCGCATTGCAAGGAATAGATCTCGATATTGAAGAAGGCACAATAGAAGGCTTACTTGGTCCGAATGGTTCAGGCAAATCTACGCTTATGAAGTCGATAATTGGACTTGTAAAACCTGATGCTGGAGACATAAGAGTATTTGGCAAAAGTGTTTTAGAGCATCCCGTTGAAACAAAAAAACTTATTGGTTATGTACCAGAAGACCCAAGACTGTATGAATTTTTAACAGCAGTAGAATATCTAGATTTTATAGCTGATGCATACGCGATAGACGTCGACACGAAAGAAAAAAGAATCAATGAATTTCTAGATGCATTCGGACTTAAAGGAAGAACGAACGAACTAATTAGCGGATATTCTGGTGGCATGAAACAGAAACTTGCCATTATTTCTTCACTACTTCATAAACCTCGAATTCTTATATTCGATGAAGCGTTAACTGGCTTAGATCCTATATCTGCGCGAATTGTGAAAGATCTGTTACATAAACTTGCAAAAGCAGGAGTTACAATCCTCTTTAGTACTCATGTCCTTGCAATAGCAGAGGTAGTGTGTGATCAGATTACATTAATGCACTCAGGGCAGATAATCGCCAGAGGACAACTTGATGAACTTCAAGAACAAGCAAAGCTTTCGGAATCAAATTTAGAAGATATTTTCTTGAAACTTACAGGCACAGATAATCTCAAGGCAATTGTCGACGCTTTAAGGTGAACTACCACTCTACAAGTAGGCTGGCTTCCTGAATCATCCATTCCCCAACGGGATATGTCAAACAGGCTCGATGGACAGTCCCTGCCCTGATGATGATCGTGATGCTAGATAGTAGGTTGATCTGCTTAAAATCGTGATGGCCGAGTTATGATCTCTTGCTACATCAAGTCCACAGTAAGGACAGCTGTGGATACGGGTTGCTAGTGTCTTCGGAACAAGCTTCCCACACCTGCTGCACAGTTGTGTGGTATTATAGGCACTCACATATTCTACGAGAGTACCAGCTTCCGCCGCTTTGTACTCCGTAAAACACATGAGTTGCCCCCAGCCTGCATCACTAATCGACTTCGCAAATGATGGTTTTTGACCATGTTTGTAATCTTTAGGTTCTCATACACAATTAAATCATAGGTATCGACAAGTTTCCTACTGAGTTTATGATGAAAGTCCTTTCGCTGATTGCGTATCTTCCGATGTAGCTGTGCTACCTTTTTGTTCTGCTTGTGACGGTTATTCGAACCTTTCTGCTTCCTAGCTTGCCTTCGCTGCTCTTTGGCTACTTTCTTCTCCGAGTTTCTCAACCAGCGAGGGTTAGCTATGGTGTCTCCGGTATGTAACGTCAGTAAACTCTTCAGCCCAACATCTACCCCTACCGCGTTCTTTTTCGCTTTCTGTTGAGTGCCAGGAGCGGGATCGGGCAGTGCTACTGCAAAACAGGCATACCAGTGGTCTACGTCGCGTTTAATGGTACACGTCTTGATCACTCCTTTGGTTGGTATCGGGCGGTGGAGTTTAATAGTGATACTTCCAATTTTCGAGAGCCAGAGTTTCTTCTTTTTCTTTTCGAGGGCGAACCCACTTTGCGGATAGGTGAAGGAATCAGCAGTTATTTGCCTTTAAATCGTGGGTAGCCGGCGTGTTCCCCCTTCTTACTACGCCTAAAAAAGTTGGTGAAGGTCTTATCCAGTCTTCTCAACACGTCTTGAAGTACCTGAGAATGAACCGCTTTTAGAAATAGATTTGTCTTTTTTGCAGCTTTCAAGTGGGTGGCTTGCTCAAAATAGGTAACTGATTGTTGGTGCGTGTGCCAGGCGTCTTTTCGCTCTGCCAGAGCGTGATTATACAACAGACGACAGGTAGTAAGCCATTGAGTTAAAGTTGTCGCCTGTTGTGCGGTTGGATATAAGCGATATTTATAAGTCCGTTTCATCACACTTATCCCTGCATTCCTCTGAGATTCATGTCACTAGATTTACTATCCGCAAAAAGCTATTTAAAGCTGGGGGACACTACTGTGAAAGTGAAGAAATGATAAATGGTTAGTGGATATCTCAATGAACCTAAGAGTGATTGTTAGTATTAGCAGGATTTATACTCTTTCCTTTCTTAGAAGAAGACAATCAAGCCCGCAAACTATAAATAAATTAATCAGAAGACCTTTAATAATACTTCTTTTAGACTTATTTGCGTTTATCATTTGCGTCTTTTTAGGCTATATTATAAATGAAGTTTTATTGATAGATGAAGAATTTGCATTCATTGGTGAAACTATAAATGAAATGCTGATTTTTGTGCCTGCACTTATGATTGGCTTACCTCTCGCTTATGGCATACTATTCGAATTTTCGCAAGCTGCACAAACATTTACAACTGAAGCTGTCAACATGTTGCCTATTCGTGCTGACGAATACGTATTAGGCTCAGCACTTTCGACAATCTTTATTCTTTCACCAATCATTTCTGTAGTACTAGGATCCACGCTTGGCTTAGTAGGCATTGGGGGAGGTCTCTACATATTATGGTTTAGTATTTTAGCGCTTTCTATTCTAGCCTTATCTGGAGGGGCATTTATAGTCGAGATAATTCGAGCTATTACTAACCGTGTATCTTCAGCATTTTACTCAAGAGGTGGGAGATCATCAGTATATATTCGCTTCATTCTTTCGGTGGTCATATTCCTAGTTGCTATGCTGCTTTTTAATTTCAATTTTCTGTTCCTTCTGCTCGAAGCCTATTCAGTAGAAATCATTTCGGCATGGTACGTTCCTCTGCTATGGCCATCCATTGCAATCTTGAATCTTATAGCAAGAAATTTACTACTGGCATGGACATATGGATTATTATTTCTTGTTTTTTGCGCATCGTGCTTTTTTGCTAGTGTAAAACTACGAGAGAAGTACTGGGCTCCTCAACCAGTCTCTATAAAGATTTCCAGTAAGTTATATCGACCAAGAAAAGGAATACTGCAAAGAATTGGCTATGCTCCAGTTGAAGTTGCATTAATCCGTAAAGACCTTAGAGGGTTAGTCAGAAGAAAAGAAATGATCCGCATTGTAGTCGCACCCTTGTTTTCAACTGTCATCATGATAATTACACTCCTAGTAACTCCTCAGACAGAAGAGCTACCTCTTGGGCTTTTTAATCTGTTTTTCTTAATGGGACCCATTCTCTTTGGTTGGTTGTTAGGAATTACGTCATTTGGCCAAGAAGGCGAGTCAATACCAATAGTATATAGTTTGCCAATTGGGGCCAAAGAACTCACAAAAGCAAAAATTAGTTCATCGGCGTTCATTGCACTCATCAGTTTAATTGCTACGCTTTGTTTGATTTACATAATCCTTCCTGCTAGCTCATTCGACTTTATGCTCTTTTTTATGCTCCTTTCTGTTCTATTGACAATTGAAGCAACGATCGTAGGAGTTGCAGTTGGGGCAAACTATCCAGACTTTACAACAACACCTCGTTCCCGCTTTATTACAGTTACAGGGTCCATGGTGGGCATATTTTTCTTAGGTATCGGTTTGCTTATAATTTCATTGCCATTTTTGATTTTTTACACGATCGAATTCGAAGCGGTAAACTATTTAATTGCTTTTGGAAGCCTCATACTCATTGGATTGTTTGTTTGCTATTTTACATATAAAATGGCGCTCAAAAACACAAAAAAATTATTAGAAAGGGCTCAAATCATGTAATTGGAGAAATAAAACGCATAAAAAATCGTGCAGCAAGAGAAATAAAAAAAGGAGAGTTCGGCATAACCTTGTTTCTAACTGAAATAAGGTGTATTTTTTCTGTCGTGTTTTTGACATTTCTCGTCCCCTGCCTGTCATTCTTCCCCGTCTCAGAAGGCGTCAGACCTCTCGGGTTCAGTCTCATGCACAAGAACGTGATCTCCGCGTGGTATGAGGAACATTCCGCCTTGTAATCGGTATATTTGCCTGCGAATATAAAGATTAAGATCATTATACGAAGCATGTTGTGACCTCCGCACTACATGAGAGTTAAACTCCTCTTATATCATCAATATAGAAATTGACCATTAAGAGCAAATGATTTTTAAGCGAAGAAAAGCCATAGGCAAGGCCCTCATTGATCTTGTTAAGCGCCTGCGACTTATAGACATACGAATAGAGCGCGTAGAGAGAATATTGACAGGTTTCGAGCTCTTTTGCTACCGTGTCGAAAGCTATTGTTTCTAGTTCTGAAACACGATAACGTGAGGGTGCTGTCCATCGGAATTTTCGTGAGATACTGGAGGAAAGTCTGTCATAATATTGAAGAGTAGAAAGTAAGGGTATTTGTTTGTCATCTATGTGGTAATTATGGTGGTTTTTCGCCAACTGATACACATAGTCATCCGAGATAGTGACCTCAGTGTAGATTTTACTGTTATGTTTTTCATTGTGGACAAAATCATGCAGCAGCATGGCGATCAGAATTGTGTGCTGTGTTTCTGAAAGATTGGTGGGAAGCATTTTTCTGCTCTTAGTTTTTCTCGGAGTGTAACGCAGTTTTTTGAGGAGTTTTTTAGCCTCCTTCCATCGTATATGCCCCATGCCTTCATTGGTGAAACTCCCGAGGCACTCAATGCTGAGCGCGTCGTCCAGCCTGTGTTCCGGCACGATAAACTCAATATCTCCATACCACGCCCGATAAGTCTTCGGTAGGCGGCTTTCCCCTTTGGCGAGTTTACCGAACGCTCTAGGACGACCATGAATGGTGATTACCCCATATTTGCAGAAAAACCGCCTTCTCCGGCTTACTACAGGAGTTTTGGTAATTCCTCGCAAGGTAAACCAATTTTTTGTCATGTCTAATCATCCTTATAGGTGTTAGCTCATTAGAGTCTGCATCTGCTTTACTCTCTTTCTGCGAGCTGTACATCTATGTAGTGTACTGGTGTAATAGATTTTCCATCCAATCATTGTTATTGTCAAGTTTTAGTGGTATAACGATCTCGTGCTCAACAACTTTCAACGTTCCATTCTCAGCATCAAACTTCCTTTCAATTGTGATTTGTCGCGGTTCAACGTCAAGGATTTTGATATGCCCATAGCCTGCACTTCTTCCACCACCGTAATACTCTATATATAATAGTGACTCCAAAAGGAATTTAATTTCATCCTCGATCAATTGCGTCACGTCAATGGTGAAAGTGAAGTAGCCTGAGAAATAGGATTCTCGAAAATCCTGGATAGGAATTCGGTCATAGGAGAGGGCGATCCTGTTTTCGCTGGCGATATGAACCTTTTGAACGGGGATTTCGACAGTATAGTCCTTATGACCGATAGAAGTAATGGGATCGGCAAAAACACTAACGCGGGAGTCTTCTCTGAACGTGCCAAAGATACGCCTCAGGATGCATGGAGGGTCACAGGCACCTAGCGGATGAAAACCTTGCGAGATGAGTTTTGTCCCATCTTTGAGTTCGGTTTTCTCGGAACTGTGACATGCATCGATACCGCGATCACGCGATAAGTCCATACAGGCATGTCTTAGCATCCCTCGTAAGCCTTTAAGATAATAAAGCTTGGTAGTAAATGTTTTCGATCCATTTATATAAGGAATTTCACCCAACAACAGCATGGTGGAATTTTTCTGTATGGAGGTATTGATGGGCTTAGCTATTGACGTAAAAGCCCGAACAACTATTTGTTTTTTTGTTTTTTTCATGTTTTCAACCTCGCAATTTCTACGTCTGGTTCCTCATTACCTAAGTGCTCAGGAATGATTTCTTCAGTACTTAAGTACTGAAGAACACTATTACCTTCCCGGATAAATTTCGAATCCTTTTTTCAAGTTTCTTTTAGTTTGTTATATCCAT
>JAEORY010000273.1 GCA_016840645.1 Candidatus Borrarchaeota archaeon
ACCATTTTTACACTCTCGAAGCTTAGTAGGAGAAGCACCGGCCTTGTAACCCGGAGAACACAGTTCGAATCTGTGCGAGAGTATTAAATACTAACTTCTCTTTAGTGTGTTTAAATTAGAGATAAAGAGTAACTCTTCATTTCGCGATAAAAAGAGTTCATGCACTTTAGACGACTTAGTACTGTAGGACCCAGAATGGGAGAACCAATACTCCCATTGGACAATTGAACAGCGTAGAGCCTTTTGTCTGATATTGGAATTCTGGGAACGATGGATGGTGTAATGGTAGCACACCCTCATTTGAGAGGGAGGCATTGGTTCGACCCCTTTTCCATCAATTTTAGTTTGAAAGTGTTTTTAATTATGTTATAATACTTTCAACGAGACATATTTCGGTATAGTCCTATAGAAGACTACACGGTCTTCTTTAATGGAACCAACTAGCCCCCTTCGTCCAGGGACTATGCCGTCTTTTTTTTAATTTCCCCGATTTTTATCTTGACTTATAACACTGAATAGTGTATTATAATGTTTAATCATGTCCAAGGTGATGTAATGGTAGCATACTAGACTGTGACTCTGGGTGTGCCGGTTCAAATCCGGTCCTTGGTCCTTTTTCCAGAGGTCTAAAAAATTAACTCTAGGATATTATGAAAATAGAACAAAAATATTATGTTGAGTGGACAGTAAATGACCAGCTTCACAGAAGTGAAGTTATTTTAGGTAAAGAGATTCCACTGACCGAGCGTTTTCCCTATATTAAAGATTACATAAAAGAGTATTGGGAAAGTATAACTAAAGCTGGTACAAGAGTCAAAGTAACTAAAATAGAGTACAAAGGTACTGTTACGAGGATATCATGAGAAGACCGAAGAGACGTAAGTATAAGCCGCACAAGAGTCATTCAGATGCTCCAGTAGTTATATTTGCTATTTCTTTTTGGGCAATTATTATTTTCGCGATAATATTTGGTGTATTAAAGACAGGCGAATTTATCTTTGTGAAGACATCCGATGCTATTGTATCCTATAATGAGGGTGCACCAGCAAGAGAAGAGGCTCGAAAAAAGAATGTCGTTAAATACAATGCGAAAAAAATAGAAGAGTCAAAAGAGAAAGAAGCCAAAGATGCAAAGAAGAAAGCAGATAGGCTCGCTAAACTTCAAGAGTCTCCTAGTTGGGATGATGAGTTTGGTGATTTGATGTATAATGCTGACGGTACTCTGAAGGACCCTAATCCTGATGATGGATATAATGCGGTTCAGAGTTATTGGATTTTGATAATTACTTTGATTGGTGCTTTTTGTGTATGGGCTGGTATTTTCACTAAGACTCCTATTGGTATGTTAATAGCTTGTATAATTTGCCTTATAGGTGGTATAGTAATTTGGTTTTGGTAGTATGGGGCCTGTAGCTCAATGGTAGAGCAGGATGCTCATAACGTCTTGGTTGGGGGTTCAATTCCCTCCAGGCCCATAATTTTTTAATGAAGGGATTATAATGTTTAGTAAGATATGGACAGCACTGAAGTTTTTGATTTGTATATTCATTGGTCCTGCAGTAATTTGGGGTTTCATCTCTATGAGTTTTGGAGAAGATGGTCCTAGTAATTTTATATATTTCATAAGTTGTTTTTTTTGGTTAAGTTATTGTTGGAACTTTTATTATCCGAGAAAAATAGAAACCACAGCACCGAAAAAACAGTCTAATGAAGAAGATGACGAAATAGACTTTAAGGATTTATAATGAAGAGAATAGGTAAATTACTTCTGAAAGTGGTAGCATATTGTATAGTCTTTATGGTAGCACTGGTTGGATTTGGTTGCGATAAAGACTTTGATATAGCACCGTATCGAGAAGCGTTGGATAATATTTAAGCAGGTAAAGCTTATTAGGCAAAGCATTCGGTTCTTACCCGAAAGTCTTGAGAGTTCGAATCTCTCTACCTGTATTGTTGTATACTATCTGTAGTTAACGCGGATAGCCTCTGCAAGGGAATGTTTTTTAAGTGGTGAATTTAACCCTATTCAGTAAAGAAAAGAAAAACCGCAGCATTTATATTATATATTTTGTCCGTGTGACCGAATGGCTAAGGAGGCGGCCTGCAAAGCCGTTAACCCCGAAAGGGATGTCGGTTCGAATCCGACCACGGACTTAAAACAGAATAAGAGGGTTCGATTCCCTCAACGGCCTTTCCCAGAGTAATAAAAAGAATTATTTATAAGAGTATGTTAACAGAAGAAGACAAAAAAGAATATGCACTTGCACTGAAACAAGGTAAGAAGAGATTTGGTTCTCCTTGCTCGCACGAAAAAGTACGTAATGGTAAATGCTTGCACTGTTTCAGAAAAGTTATTAATAAGCGGAAAACAATCTGATTCTTGACTAGTTGAGGATTGTTCCTTTGGGTGAACAGGACGGGATTCTGCCCTTGGTAGTTCTTGGGAAAGGCCCGACCCTAGTAACCCATAAATACTTCAGCTCCTCTGGCGGAACGGCAGACGCTGGAGATTTAAAATCTCTTTCCCGTAAGGGAGTCCCGGTTCGAATCCGGGGAGGAGTACTTTTAAACATTTTGCCCAGGTGAAGCAACTGGCAGTCTTCGGAGATTTAAAATCTTTGTGTTGTGGGTTCGAGTCCCACTCTGGGTATTACTTAAGCCGAGGTGAAGCAACTGGCAGTCTTCTTTCACTTAGAATGAAAGTGTTGCGGGTTCGACTCCCGCTCTCGGTATTCTCCAGAGGTCTTTTTTTTGTTTTCTATTACACCGAATAAGAAACTTTTACATAGGGATAAAAAATGGATTTATTTGTTAAGCACATGGATGACATTAGAGGCATTGCTCGTAAGTTGCGAGCTAAATTTAATTTCAGATTTGAGGAAGATGAGTTAATCAATGCTGCTTATTTAGCTTATGACGTAGCTATTACGAATAATCCCGATTATGTCGAGACGAAGTTCTCTAAACCAAGTACGTTTTTCTTTCGCGTAAAAAATGATATGAAAGACTATATTAGAGAAGAAACAAAACAGAGGCTCATTAAAAGGATGGAAGATAAGAATGTGACTGTTCCTACTTTCACAAATGTATCTTATTGCCCCACTGAAGATAAGTGTGATGGCAGACCCAGTACCTTCTTTGAACCGGCTTCGGATTATAATCATATGAGTTTGGACGATTATGAACTGCTCAATTATATGTTGCGTAACACCGAATTGAGTGATAGAGACCATATGATATTGCAGTATTATTACATTGACAATCTCACATTGTTAGAGATAGGAAAAAGTCTTGGCGTTTCTGAAGGAAGAATTTGTACGTTATTAAAAAATATGTATGCAAAAATGAGAAAAACAGTAGAAACTGTATTAATTTAGAAAAAGTTCTTGACACCGAATAAAAAATGTGTTATAGTATAAGTAAGCTCCCGTCGTCTAATTGGTTTAGGACGCTGGCCTCTCAAGCCGGTAATGCGAGTTCGAATCTCGTCGGGAGTATTGAAGTAGATGTGTTGTTCCCACTGCTCGAACAAATACGGAACTAAATAAGTATTGACATAGTGAATGTTATTCTATTACAACTTTTCCCTCGTATAGGGATTTGTGAATAATATTAGATGTAGAGTCTTGATTGTAACAAGGCGAGGGTGGCAAAAGCCCCTTATGGCAATACTTATTGTATGCACTCGTAGCTCAGTCTGGACAGAGCAATCGCCTTCTAAGCGATAGGTCGTAGGTTCGAATCCTACCGGGTGCGTTTATTGTATCATTAATATCGATAACTTGTGATGCAAGAAGGCATCGCTGCTACCGGAAATCGGCAGTGAGACTAGTTACTAAATATAAGGTATCAGGATGGGGTAAAAGTCCCAAGAACTCCACTATTACGCTCTAGAAGTTCAAATGGATGAGCACTCGCCTCCTAAGCGAGAAGTTGTAGGTTCGAGTCCTATCTGGAGCATTCTCCAGAGGTCGTTTTTTTGTATTCTATTACACCGAATGAAACTTTTTATAAAGGATAATGTAATGGCTAAACATGAAGTTGAAGAGAAAACACGGGCTAACGTTCGAGCAGTAATAACTACTATTCGGACAAGGCATAATTTGAATCGCAAAGATGCTGAATATTATTTTCAGCGAGCTATCAATGATTCTTCTGTAGTCGAGAGACTTATGGAAGAGGTCGATAGAGATGTCGAAGAGCAAAAAGAGACGGAAGCAGATTGGAAAAATAGGCCCCAGTAGTCTAAATGGAGAGGCACTCCGCTACGAACGGAGAAATATGCGAGTTCGAGTCTTGCCTGGGGTATTTAAGCCCAGGTGAAGCAATTGGCAGTCTTCTTTCATTCAAAATGAAGGTGTTGGTGGTTCGAGTCCACTTCTGGGTATTCGGATATACTCATATAATTTAAGAGAGATTTTCACGGGTCTCTCTTTTTTTTCGCGAAAATAGTATTCTCCAGAGGTCTAAAAAAGCGATACTATAGTAGGGAAGGAAAACAAATATGAAACTATATATAACAAGAGATGAAGACAGTAACGATATCTGGCTATGGCTTAAACCTAGAAAAGGTAATTGGAAGCCAGAACAGTTGGAAGGATGCGATATGGTAAATTACCAACGCAGACAATCTATGGATGAAATAGATAGATATTGTTGCTATGACGCTAAAGACTTCCGAAAGAAATTCGGACAAAATATCAATAAGAAGACATGTAAGTGTGTCCATCTACCAGATGCTTTGGTTATGGATAATGAACTAGCAAAAATGCCTCTATTTTTTGGATAATAAAATGTCATTAAACAGCCAAGTCGTGATTCTCCCTAGAGAATCCTCAAATCTTATTGCCGTAATTAAATTCGATTCCAGAGGTGAAGAAGCTGAAGGAATGAAGATGCTTATTAAAGGTATAACAGCATGGATGAGAAACACTACTGAAGGGGCAGATGCTTGGTACTACTCTTCTGAAGATTTCAATGTCGGCGACCTAACCTCATATTTAGACCATGATTCTAATATATGGAAGTATTTGAATGAAGCTGGTGTTTATAACCTTGAAATAGAGACATATGGTACTGATAGTTATTCCTTAGATTATAACTATGATACTGTCTTAGCTGATTCGGACGAATTAGGGGATAAAGATTAATTCTCCAGAGGTCTAAAAAATAAAAGCTATTACAACAACGAAAACGAATTAAAACTTTTATTTTGCTGAAAGGAAGTACCCATGTCGGAAGTTGTAGCTGAAACGCGTCAATTAAAAATGCACCGTAAATTATTGCTAGACGTAATTCAACGTCAAGCAGGCACCCTCGATAAAGCTATGCTAGAGGGGGGAATGAATGCAATGGAAGCAATCGTTGCATTAGAAGCCAATGGTGGAGTCTGTAAAGACAAAAAAATCTATATGACCTACACAAAACTAGATGGAAACATTACCATCACAATCCAAGACTTCGGTAAAGGTATCACAACCGAAAAGGAAATCGAAGAATTCTTTGAAACATTCGGTACTCCCCACGATGAAAGCGAGCATAAGGTTTTCGCTCAATTCAGAATGGGTAGAGGTCAGATGTTTAACTTCGGTAAAAATGTATGGCGTACAGGCACCTTTGAATTGACAGTAGATGTACTCAATAAGGGTCTTGAATGGGAGCTTAAAAAGAACCTGCCATTCGTAGATGGCTGTCATATAACTATAGAGCTGTACGACAAATACATTAACCAATGGCCTGCCCACACGGAAGATTGCTTCAAAGATTCCGTCAAAAGACAGATGGAGTTTATCGAATTGCCTCTTATCTTCAATGGCGAACAGATAAATACGCCTGCTCAAGATTGTACTTGGGATTTTGAGGATGAATTCGCTTACTATCTATTTAATGTAGGCG
>JAEORY010000274.1 GCA_016840645.1 Candidatus Borrarchaeota archaeon
GTATAGGTGTCATCATCTGTTTATGTGCTGAAGAAATCTCTTGTGTATTAGATGTCGCTGACTTAAAGAGCTATGTTGCCTCGCTAAAAAACGTTGTTTCAGTACGCATTGTTGATAGGTTGTGTGATATAAGAGAGGTGAAGGGTATAAAAGAGGAATGGGTTGATCAGTTCTTCATTAATCGCATCGTGGTTGCTTCATGCTCACCAAGAACTCATTCATTCGTGTTCGCGGACATCTTCGAAGGACTTCTCCCAGTTGAGGTAATCAAAAACACAGAATTTGCCAATATTAGGGAACAATGTGTCTGGGTCAATGATTCAGAACCACAGATCGCTCTTGAAAAAGCAAAGATCTTGATAGAAGCCGCTGTTAATCGAGTTATTCTTCAAGAAGACATCGAAGTAAAAGAAATTATAAGGACCCAAAAAAGTGTTGCAGTGATTGGAGGTGGACTTGCAGGTATAAATTTAGCGTTATCATTTGCAAGGGCTAGTTTGGAAGTTTTCCTCATCGAAAAGTCCTCAACGTTAGGTGGAAAGATTGCAAGATGGAGTTCTATTCATGATGTTAAAGAGTGTGCGTCATGTTATCTTACAGAGTTAATTAGCCGAGTTGTGAAAGAGAAAAATGTGAAGATTCTTACAAACACCACTGTCGAAAGAGTGTCTGGGCACGTTGGTAATTTTGAAATTGAATTGCTAATCCATCCTAGATTTGTTGACGTGGATGATTGTACCGGTTGTAAGAGATGCTCCAATGTATGTCCAAATGAAAAATCAGATGAATATGAATTCGGACTTAAGCAAAGAAAACTCATCCACATCCCTTTTTCAATTGCATACCCCTACGCCCCTGTCATAGATGAAGAATCTATTGAAGATTGTAGAAATTGTAGACTGTGTGAAGAATCTTGTCCGACTAACGCCATTAACTTAGATGAAAAGCCAAAAAAGTTGAGAATCAATGTAGGGGCTAAGGTGCTAGCAATTGGATCTGACCTGTTTCAAGATTTATCAGCATATCAACATAATCCCCAAAATGATGTGTTGACATCAGCTGAGTTTGAAAGGATTCTAGCTTCTGATGGTCCTACTAGGGGTAAACTGATCAAACTTTCTGATGGAAACCCACCAAAGAGTATAGCAATAATCCAGTGTGTCGGAGGAACCGATAAATGCTCTATCTATTGTTGTACCCTTACTAGAAAGTACATTGATGCCATCGAAAAGAGGTTACCAGAATGCGAACTTTATGTATTCTATGATATCAGTAGAATACCACAGAACCCAGTTATGTGGTTTACGCCAGAACATAAGATTTTTCATTGGGCAAAAATCCTTAAAGTCGAAGTAGAGGGGACTAGGAAATATATAGCGACAGAATCAGATCGTTTTGAAACCGACATGATTATTCTAAACATTGGTATGGTCCCTAACAAAAGCTTAAAAGAACTGAGAGAATCGGCCTTAGACTTCAGTTTAGATTCTAAAGGATTTATGTCAGACATTACCTTAGCTTCGGGTATTTTTGGCTGTGGTTCTGTAAGAGGACCAGCTGATTATAAAACCACGATTTCTGCAACAAATGATGTTGCGATAAAGGTTATCGGTCTCTTGTCAAAAGATCATTTGATACCAGAAATTCATGGCATCACAATAGATACTGACAAATGTGGATTCTGCGGATTGTGCGTTACTTCATGTCCTTACAGGGCTATTTCCATTGATTCGGAAGACGTAATTATCGATCAATTTAGTTGTAAGGGATGCGGCATTTGCGTTGCAGTTTGTCCGACGAAAGCAATTGAAATGCAGATTGATACTACGCACAAAATGATGAAAACAATTGAAACATACTCAAAATTTTCACAATCGCCAAAAATTATTGCCTTTACATGCGAGTCGTGTGGTTATTCTGCCGCAGATGATGCAGGTCTTAAAAAAATACAGTACACGCCAAATGTTTTGATTGTAAAGGTGCCCTGTACGGGAAGAGTTGATACTCGGTTCATAACGTATTCCTTTGAGCAAGGTTTTGATGGCGTATTAGTGATAGGATGTCAGCGAGACTCATGTAAGTTCATTGATGGCTTTTCAAAAGCAGAAAAAAGAATAGTGTTGCTAAAAGAACTTGTTCCCGAGCTCAAGGATAAACTCCACATAGTTTCGCTTTCTGCTATTGACAGTCATAAATTTGCCTCCATAGTTAACGATTTTTATAGACGGTTATCTGGATTAGAAAGCCCTACTATCACCGCAACGCAGTGAAGTGAATTTACAATTTGATAATTATAAGAACGATCGAAGATGGAGAGAAACTTAGTGAAACCTAAAATCTTAGTAACTTCATTAACATCCTGCAACGGGTGTCTTACCTCTATTATAGAATTAGATATCTTTCCAGAGCTTTTAGAGTCCGTTGATTTTATTTTCCCACTAATTGAAGATAACGACAATATCGACAATTGTGACATTGCGTTAATAGAAGGAAGCGTTTCTCAAGAGGAACAGAAAGAGGAACTTTTAGAAATCAGAAGGAAGGCTAAGAAGGTCATTGCCCTTGGTACTTGCGCGATCTCAGGTGGAATTACTTCACTTTCAGATGAAATAGATCCAATACCAATTAACGATATAATAGAGATAGATGGATTCATTCCGGGATGTCCTGTTCCTACAGAGTTCCTTGGAAACACTTTAATGGCACTTTTGAATGGTGAAAGAGTTAAACTATCTCCAAAGAATCTATGTTCAGAATGCGAATTAAGGCCCGATAATGGTTTTAAAAGCAAAATAAAAGTAGATAAACTAATACCAGAAAAAATGCCTTTTGAGTGTTTTTTACATGAAAATGTACTTTGTCTTGGCCCCATAACGAGAGCAGGGTGCAAAGCAAAGTGTATAAAGGCAAATATCCCATGCGAAGGGTGTATGGGGCCTATAGTGCCAGATTTTATGTCCAATATTGTCAATTTCTTTTCATCTATTGAAGTTTCTGAGGACATTAAAACCAGTGATATCTACACAAAATTCAGGCGTACAAAAAGTTATGTGAAGACGGGGTGAAAAAAACGAAAAAAATGATATTAAAACCATTAACCAGAATTGAAGGTCACGGGCAGATTGAGATCTTTGTAAGCAAAGATGAAGTTTCAAGGGTAAACTTCTCAATGCTAGATTACAGAGGAATAAATAGAATACTTATTGGAAAAAAAATCTCAGAGGTTCCTAGACTTGTTTCGAAGATTTGTGGATTCTGTTCTGCGGCTCACATAGTTGCATCCTGTCAAGCTTTTGAAAAAGCCTTAGATAGAGAACCCACGTATGCCTCTGCCTTACTCAGACAGTTAATAATGCTGGGAGAAACAATCACAAGTCATATGATACATTTCACTTACATGGCATTGCCAGATTTATTAAGTCTAGCATCCGCAAGTCAAGAAAATAATATTATACTTAATCGATCGGAAATTTTCATAAAGGCATCAAAGCTCATAAGCATCGGGAAAAATTTGGTAGAAATTGTAGGTGGACGCGCAGTTCAACCTGTTTCTATAATTATCGGCGGAATGTCAAAACTGTTAACGGAAAAAGAAATAAATCTTTTAAAAAGAAATTTAAAAAGCGGTATTTCTATTATTAAATTTTTCCTTAATTTCACGCAGGAAATAATCGAAAAAATTGATGATACTACAAGAGAAATGTTTGAACTGAAAAGTCCATTATATATGGGGCTTCAGAAAGATGGATCATATAGTTTCTATGATGGGAGCTTCAAAATTACGAATGAAGACAGAGAAACTTTAACAACTTTTGATGTAAACGATTATGATAAGTTCATTATTGATAATAAGATTAACACTTCACGTTTCACTTCACCAAGTATCCAAGAAAGAGAGATAAGTCTTCTGGTAGGACCTTTAGCGAGATATCATGTAATAAACGAATATGGGGTTTATGAAGTTCATGAGATCCTCAAGGATTTTCTGAAATGGGATGAAAATATTCTGTTTTCAAATATCTTAAGACTAATTGAAATTCTTGTGTGCTTATATAAAGGACTTCTTATCCTCGATAATGCAGAAATAAATAAAGAGCAACAGCCTGTTTTTGTTACACCGTCGAAGGTGAAGTACAATAACGCATTCAGCGCGGTTGAGGCGCCTAGAGGAACCTTAATTCACTATTACAGCGTGAACGATGACATGGTTGTCGATGATGCAAAAATCTATGTACCTACAGAACTGAACACCCTTTCAATTCATAAAATTCTAAATAGAACCTGCAAAGAAGAATTCTCTAATAATAAGTCTCTTGACTCAGTACAGGAGACTGCAAAACTCATTGTAAGATCTTTTGACCCTTGTATCTCATGTTCTTCTGTCACTTATCGAAAATTGTAGCTCTCGATTCTTAAATAAGCGTTTTGCCCATCTGAGAAAATAGTTGATGTTCATATTAGTCTTATTTCATCGATTATTTAGAAGTCTCGCTGATATCAGATAAACTTTTGAAATGCTTATAGGGAAGAACTTCACTTAGTTTTCTTGAGATTTCCTTCCGTATTTTCAAATAAGGTGATAGAATTGACACGTGATGTCATCACGACAGAAGACATGACTATAGTAGATATGAATACGGCATATTTGGGTGTTCCATCTCTTTTACTAATGGAGAACGCGGGAAGAGGCATTACCGATGCTATACTTGCAAATTACCCAGAAGCGATACAAGGAAAAAAAGTCGTTTTGTTTGCGGGATTAGGTAATAATGGCGGAGACGGTTTAGTTGCTGTAAGACATCTTTCCGACTATGGCTGTAAAAGTTTAGTGATCCTTATAGGTCGACCAGAACAAATAGGAACTGATCTGGCGCGAAATAATTGGGAGGTTCTACAAAATATTCCTCTTTCTGTCAAATTAATGTCATTAAAAGATTCCTCTCAATTAAAAGACCTCAAAAAAGAGATTATGGTCGCAGATATAATAATTGATGGAATTTTAGGCACTGGAATCAAAGGAAAAATAAGAGAACCAGTTGTGTCTACGATTAAACTCATTAATTCAGCATCAAAAGACGCATTTATTACTGCGATTGACGTACCTACAGGGCTTGATCCAGACACAGGAAAAACTCAAAGAACTACTGTAAAGGCAAACATTACCGTTACGTTTCATAAAGTAAAACCCGGTCTTGTTTTGAATAAAAACGAGAAATACGCGGGTAACGTGATCGTTAAAAAAATTGGAATACCTTGGGAAGCCGAATACATAGCAGGACCTGGTGATCTTGCAAATGTCATTAAACAAAGATCACCTCATTCACATAAAGGAAATTACGGAAGACTTCTTGTAGTAGGTGGGGGAAAAGATTATACTGGTGCACCAGCACTTTCTGGAATAAGTGCGCTTAGAACTGGAGCAGATTTAGTTTTTGTTGCTACCCCAGCGAAAGTTGCTATTAACATTCGAAGTTTTAGTCCCGATATAATTGTACGCGAAACACCAGGGGACGTGTTATCTGAAGAAGGTATCCCACTAATAGAGGAAATGTTGACCCAATCAACGTGCCTTGTCATTGGACCTGGATTGGGGCTTGAAAAGGAAACATCAGATGCTGTACTTAAGGTATTAGAAATAGTAAAGACTAAAAATATACCAACACTTGTGGATGCTGATGGGCTAAAAGCAATGAGTCGACAACCAACTATTTTAGAGGGCGTACCAGCAGTACTTACACCTCATGCTGGAGAATATCGGATTCTGACAGGAAAGAAATTACCGCCTCCTGAAAATATCGAGGAAAGAATGGATGATGTAATGGTGACTGCCCAAGAATTAGGTGTAACGATCTTACTGAAGGGGCATACTGACATAATTTCAGATGGA
>JAEORY010000275.1 GCA_016840645.1 Candidatus Borrarchaeota archaeon
AGTACAATCTTCTATTGACAAAGTCACATCTATGATCGCTGAAGATATTGACAGCTATGAGTCACTGTCAGACGATGAAAAAAGAGAAAAGCTTCGTCATGAGTATGAAGAAAGAAGAAGAAAAAAGCGACGTTCTTCAGATGCTTTAATGGCGGATAAACATCATAAAATCAAACCGTCAGATAAAGGAGACAAAGCACAAAATTTTGACCCGTCAGGAATGAGAAGAGAAATGAGTGATCTTTCACAATTATCTAAATTAACAATGGAAGATATAGATATAAGTGAATATTTAGATAACAAGATCGTACAAAATGCTCAAATGACAGACAGAATAAGAAATACACTTCATCGTCTAGATAAAAAAATAGGAAAACCTAAAACTTATACAGGAGTTATCTCTGAGAATAATTCATCAGGGGGAGAAGAATGACAACAAAACATAATAAAAAAAGAAACGTAGGAATTGTTTACGAGCTACTAATTCAGCACATTACAAATTGCATTATTGAAGGCGATCGTGCTGCTGCAAAAAAAGCAACAAAAATTATAGAAAAAAGATTTGCAAAAGGAACAGAGCTTTTTAAGGAGTTTAGGCTTTTCAAAGCTCTTGCAAACTCAACTGTTTCTGATACTCATATCGTTGCTTCTATTCTTTCAGAAGCTAAAAGGGCAGCAAGAAATATTGATAAAAATAAACTAAGCCAAGAAAAAACTAGACTTATTAAAGATATTAATTATAATATTGGAAAAGAAGTTTTTTATCAAAATGTACCCAATTATAGAAATTTAGGATCTATACAAATTGCAATTAATGAGTGGAGAAAAGATTCACCTGACATTGGAACACTAATAGAATTTGAAAAGAAATTAGGTGAACATTTACTTGCTGAAAAGCATAAACAATCTGTTTCAGAGTTGCAGAAAGATCTTGATGCATCAAGCGCTGATCTTTTGGTTTTTAAATTGATGACAGAGAAAATTAACAAAAAATATGCCAATCTTTCTAAGCAAGAAAGAGATATTATTTCTCATTACACTTTTTATAAAAATGAAGATGAAAGTTATCTTAGAAAATACCTTAGCGAAAGAAAATTAGAAGCAATTCAATTGCTAGAAGACTTTGAAGATACTGAAAATAATAAAATTTTAATTGAAAAAGTTGATAGAGTTAGGACAGCCATTACTTCTTTGGATGAAAATAGCATAAATGATGCATCTATCGTTAAATTTTTAACAATTACAAAGCTAGTTAGCGAACTAACAAGCCCGGAGGCAAAAAATGTCTGAATTAAAAGTATTAACTGAATGGCTTCCTATTACCTGTGATAAAGAAATCATAAAAGAAAACAGAGAAAAATTTGGTAAAATTATGCTCAAAGGCATTATTCAAAAAGCAAATACTCTCAATCAAAACGGGCGCGTCTACCCTAAGTCTATTCTTTCAAGAGAAATTGAAAATTATCAAAAGCTAATTAGAGAAAACAGAGCACTAGGCGAATGTGACCATCCAGACACATCAGTTGTTGAACTTAAAAATGCTTCTCATATTGTTAGAGAAGCTTATATGCAAGGCGACGATGTTTATGGCACTATTGAAATTTTAGATACACCTAGCGGAAAAATCATTCAAAGCCTAATAGAAAGTGGAGTAACATTAGGTATTAGCTCTAGAGGCGTAGGTTCTACTGTTTCTAAAGGCAATACACAGGTTGTTCAAGATGACTTTCAACTAATTTGCTTCGATATGGTTTCAGAGCCTTCCACACCAGGTGCTTTTATGGCTTTGCAAGAAGGTAAAACAATTCGCCCAAGAGATCTTAATAACTTTTTTAACAGATCAGATAGAATTGATAGAATTTTTAACGACATACTTAGCTGGGATAAAAAATGAAATTAGATAAAAAAGTATTTAAGTCTATCGTTAAAGAATGTTTAGTAGAAATTTTAGCAGAAGGACTTTACCCACAGGAAGGTGAGCTTAGAGAAAAGAAAGCCGACTTAAAAGAAAACATTCAAAAAAGATCTCTTCACGGATTAGGTCTGGGCAGAATGAACGAAGGACAGCAGCAAAATGTTCAAAAAAGACATCAGTCTCCTGGTAGCTACTTGGATAAAGTAAGTTTTGGAGGTGGACAACAAGAACCCAACACAGCTTTTAATGAAAAGACTTCTAGTTTAATATCAAAAGTTACTAAAGATCCAATCATGAGTGAAATATTTGCTGACACTGCTGCTTCAACGCTACAAGAACAGAGAGAAGGCAATGGCGCAGCACAGGCACCTTCTCGACCAGCAGATCAAGCAGCGAGAATTGTAGCAGAAAGCGATCCTACAGAATTGTTTGGAGGATCATCAGGTAAATGGGCTGACTTAGCTTTTGCTCCAAAAATAAATAGATAATTTTCTTGTAGCGAAATATTTAGATTTGCTAGCCTTATATTTTGGAGTCCTCAATGAGCAAAGTTACTAAACTTACACCCAAAGTTCTTAAGCGTATTATTCAAGAAGAGCGCAAAAGAATTGCTTCTCAGAAGAAAAAAATTCAAGAAGCTAAAAATAAAAAACGCGTCGGTGAACTAAGAAAGGAGCTTAAGACTTATATGCAGCTCAAAAGAGAGCAAAAGTTTCTTGTAGAAAGAATTAAAAAAATTCAAAATCGTACAAAAACAATCAAAAGAAAGATTAAGGAAAGCTAATGTCTGAAAGAGATCATATCATCTCCAATCCTTCTGATACACAAGCAGGTGGGCTGGGCAAAAGATATCCGGCAAATTATGCTTCTGCATATCCAGCTTCACCTGTTCACAATGGCACAATGACAGATGACGAAGTTACAAAAACATTTATACCAGCTGTCCAAGAAGGAGATGCAACATCAGCATTTGGTGCATACGGGTCAACTGTGGCTGGTGGTGTTGGAAACAGAATGTCTTCTTATGATAGAGACTACCCCGACGCTCCTGACGTTGCTGGAAATACAATGACTGATGATGGTAAAGCATTTGGAGCGGGTGAAGGTGCGCCTAGTTCGCCTTATGTTCCTCCTCTTACATCTCCTGGCCCGGGTTCTGTTTCAGCAACAGATCAGCCTGCTTATACTGGGACACTTCCTGTCGCCGGAGGAGAATTTGGAACAGGCTTAGGTAGTACAGCAAATCCTTCAAATACATCTCCAGAAATTGCTACACAAGATGTAGATACAGCAACTGCTTTAATTTCTGGAAGATCCTATGCAGGATCAGCAGGATAATTAAATGAATTTTAATACCACCGGCGGAGCTGTCGCGCCAAAAGACGGAAATATCGGCGGTGGTCATGGCAGATTAGGCACGGGTCACCCAGCAACAGGAAAAACGCAGGGTATGACCCGTGCGATGTATCAGTATTTAGAAGAAGAAGAGTCAGACCCAGAAGAAGTCGAAGATGAAGTAGGTATGGATCGAGATACTATTAATGCTATTCGATCAGTAACAGACTCCGGTGCCTATAGAAATCCAAATAGAAGCGGAAGAGCAGATAATTCTGACGGAACTGGTAAAAACCAAGGTTCACAAATGGGATTAACTGAAGACCATACAACGACCATAACAAAAGGCCTTTCACCTCGCTTAACTTATCGACAAAAAGACAGTTATAATACTGTTCCTAAAAATACAAAAGGCCCCGGGTTTGGCACGCAATCTTCTGCACAATATATTAGAAACGCACCTGGTAGAATTAGTGGAACTCAATTTGGTACTTCGAGAACACCTCTTCCTCGTCATGACGAGTATGATGAAAATATTTTTTCTTTGTTTGACCTAGCAGATCCTATGGAAAGAGCTTTTCTTCATCATCAAAAAAGAGTCAATAAAGTAAAAAGTCTAATAAAAGAGATAGAAGAAGAATAATTAAAGGTAAGTTTGGTTTTTTAACATATAGTTATTTTGTTTTATGAGGTTGATATGTCAAACAGAGTTTTTGAAGAAGCAATTGCAGACGCCAAGAAGTTAAGAGAGGTGGCCGAAGCTAATGCAAAGAAGGCTGTTTTAGAAGCAGTAACACCAAAAATTAGAGAGTTTATAGAATCAGAGCTTTTAGAAAGCCAGGATGAAAAATCTGAAGAATCTGAAGAATCTGAGGAAAGTGAAGACAAACAAGAAGAAATCGAAGAGATTACTCTCGATGAGTCAGCACTTCAAAAGCTTTCAGCACTACTAGGTTTAGATAACCAAAGTAAGCTAGGACATGGAGCGAGCGCAAATCTCGTATCTGAGGCTACAAAAATTGCGTACTCAAACTTAAATGAGACACAAAAGAAAGAATTGCAATCTGTCGCTAATAAAATTAACCAAACAAAAAGAACTTTAAGAGGCGATAAGATAAATAATAAAGAAGCGAATTTAAAGGAGAATTCAAAAATGAGCGAAAAGTACTATGAAGTTGATCTCAAAGCTTTGCGTGAAGCTGTCGAGTCAGAGTTAGCTGAAGTCATGCATGAAGATGATATGGAAGAAGGCGCATACGCAGAGGGTGAAGAAGTTGAAGAAGAAGCTTCTCTAGAAGAGATGCTTCAAGAGCTTAAACTCGTCTTAGACCTCGGCGACGATATCGAAGAAGACCAGATTCCTGAAGAACTTAGAGGAATGGTCGAAGAAGATGACGATGAAGGCGAAGAAGTAGAACTTTCTGATGAAGAAGGCGACGAAGGAGACGAAGGCGCAGAAATGGAAGCTGACGAAGAAGGAGAAGATCCTTTTGCAGCACAGCTTGATGAAATGGAAGAAGTCGAAGTTAACGAAGTCGAGCTAGCCGAAGAAATTTTAAGAATTCGCAAACTTGTCCGCGAAGGCAAGATGGATCACCACTTTGGCGGAAAAGGCGGCTCAAAAGCCGGCGTCAAGGGTGCCTTTGGTGGAACAGGCAGCGGCAAGGCCGGTGTCAAAAAAGCTTTTGGCGGTGGAAGTGAAGGTCAGGACGTCTTTACTAACCCACCTGCAATGAACAAACTCGCGGAAGCATTCCGCGCTGAGCGCCGCAAGACTCGTGCGCTTTCTGAGAAACTGGGTAAATACAGAAGTGCTGTTGATACTCTTCGTGAACAGTTGGAAGATCTCAACCTTTTCAATGCGAAGTTGCTCTACGTTAACAAGCTTCTTCAGAATAAGAACCTTAACGAGGCCGAAAAGAAGTCCGTTATTAAGGCTCTTGATGAAGCTAACAGCTTAAGAGAAGCTAAGTCATTGTACAAGTCCTTAACAGAGACATTCGCTCGCGGTGGCTCAAAGACTCTTGCAGAGTCACGTCAGCGTGGGTCTTCTTCAAGACCTACTACTTCATCAGCTCCCAAGCAGGGTAATGCACCCGAGCTTGATCGCTGGCAAAGATTGGCAGGATTGAAGAAATAATTTAGTTCACATTTGATTACGACATATAACATTTAAAGGAGTTAAAACATGTCACGTACTTTTACTTTAAACCAGTTGACTGAAGGCATTCGTGATCGTCACGTTGGTGCTGAAAGCAACAGATTGATGGAGAAGTGGTCCCGCACTGGTCTACTTCGCGGTCTCGGCGATCACGGTCGTGAGACCATGTCTCGCCTACTCGAAAACCAGGCAGCCCAGGTTCTTCGTGAGGCTAACGTTCTTGGTTCTGGCGGTGCAGATAGCGGTCAGGTCGATGGTTTCTCAAACATCGCTTTCCCAATCGTTCGTCGCGTCTTCGGTGGCCTTGTTGCTAACGAACTCGTCAGCATCCAGCCCATGAGCCTCCCTTCCGGTCTGCTCTTCTACCTAGATTACACCTACGGTTCAGACGTTGGTGGTGATTCTGCACAAAACGGTACTAATCTTGAAGATAGCAAAGCT
>JAEORY010000276.1 GCA_016840645.1 Candidatus Borrarchaeota archaeon
GACCTTGCCTAATTGTAACATCATTACCTGCATTCGCATAAGGCTTTGGCTTACATTCTGGCTCTGGTTTCGGTTTAGGTTCTGGTTTTGGTTTGGGCTTAGGTTCTGGAGCTGGTTCTGGAGCTGGTTCTGGAGCTGGGGTTGGTGTCGGTGCTGGTGAATTATATACGACATAATTAGCTGCGATGCCTATCTTATTACAGTTATATCGTATTCGTATATATCCATTCTCACCCCAAGATGTTCCCCAACTGTTTTTCATTATAAAATACTGACCATCATCATTCCAACCAACTAGAGTAACCGCGTGGTTAGGACCAGTTCCATCACAGCTATTAAAAATCCCAGTGCGGTAGGCCATCATAATATCCGTAGCTCCGACTGCAACACTTATGGGACCGTAAGTATAGATCGCATTCTTAAGAGAATCCAAAGAAGGCATCGACGTTTCGCTGCTTGCTGGAAGGAAAGCCCACGAAGCGATATGATAAGGATGAGATAAATTAGATTTACAGGCGACTTCTCGTCCAACATAAGGAAACTCAGATTCAGGCACGGCACCGTAAGGCAAAGCACGATGGTAGTCGTGAGCAAAATAACCACCGTCACAGCTCCAGCCTTCCCTTGGACCTGCACATGAGAGAAGATATTGTTCCGACAATCGTGTCTGTGTATTATGACGTATCGCCATTATATCTTGAAGGACAGCTACCGTACTGAAGGCCCAGCAAGAGCCGCAATTTCCTTGGTCTTTTGTTGGCGTTAGTTGATATTGATCTCTCCAATCAAAATTACGAGGGAGTGCTGCTTGTGCTTTAACGTCTTTAAAAACTACGTTCTTCGACCAACCTTTTTTAAGCTTAAGACCTGTCTTGTACTTAACAGGTGTTTTTGTTGTCTCAAACGTTTGCGCTTCAACTATATTATCATCCACTATCGCATCGAAAGCTTGAGTTTTAATCACTTCACCGTTAGCTAGAGTAGCTAAACAAAAAAGAACACTTAAAAAAATTCCTTTCATTTCTTTTCCTCCTCAATTGCTCATTAAATAATCTTCATTTACGTCTTGCCCATACGTTTGAATTACATCGATAACATCATAAGATTCAGGATAATAAACCGAAAACCCATCATAGTCTGGATATAAAGATCCATCATCTTGTGTTCCAGACAGCAACCAAAAGGCAACTCCATCTATTTTTTCATCTCGAAATATCTGATACCATTCTTGGTAAACTCTCCGTCTTTTCTGCTTGTCACGTAATCCAAACTCCCCAAGAAAAAGTGGTTTCATCATATGTTGAGCAATTTTAACGTGGTCATAAATATAACTCTTAGCTCTATCTTCATCGAATCCCCAACCGTCTGGATAAAGATGGAAAGAGATAAAATCAATTGCCTCTGATTTATGAAGTTCATAGACATCACCTGAAATAGCACCTTCGGAACCTGTTGTGACCAAATGGTTAGGATCTAGCTCTTTTATATATCTTGCCATTTCATCCACCCAATCGTAAAGAGAAGGAAGATCATGGCTTTTAGGTTCATTCATTAGTTCCCAAGCAAGAATTGTCCCTTCATTTTTGTAGGGAACATTAGTGAGAGTGTTCACGCGAGTAAGCAAATGCTTTACATAAGCTTTAAATGTGTTTTTAACACGTTCGTCTCGATAAAAATCATCATGTTCTGATAGATTAAACCACCGTAAATACTGAGGTATCCCACCGAAATCTTTCCAGTTATTAGACAGTGTGAGGATAAGTCGGATGTTATTTTGTTTAGCTTTTGCAATAATATAATCTAATTTTTTAAATGTGGGTTCATGATAAACATAAGGTTCAGGTTGGAAACAATAGCCATCGTGAAAACTATTCTCACAAAAAGCCCACGTTCGAACTACCGAAATATTTAATAACTTAGCGTCATCAAATATCTCATCAATCATTTTTTGAGATTTATAAAAAAGATAATATTGATTAGTACCTGAGAATTTTGGTAGCTTGTCAAATAACGAAAAGGAACAGCAAGAAAGGACAAATGCAAATAACAAGGATAGTATCCAGCGTATAAGCATACCTGTTTTCTCCTATTCTATTTTCTAATTAATCTTAGACTACTTCTGAAGATATTCTTTCAGCTTTTCGCTATATTCGAATGCTAGATCCGTATTACCTGCCAGTAATGCTCGCATCATTTTCAACTGAAGAATGATTTTTTTATCGTCGCGAGTACAATCTATACAAGCTTCGTTGTCCACACGAATTAAAATATCGATTAGACGGTTTTCAAACACAGCTTGCATCCTTTGAGTTAATACTCTCTGTAACTCGTCTTCTGTGTCGGGTAACTCTGACGGCTTCTGAATCTTTAGCTTGGTTGGGAAAGTATCTTTGTCTAACAAAATAACTTCATTATTACTCAAGGCTTTAACATCATCATCAGGGGGGTTGTTGGGTTTTTTCGGTAAAGGATTTTCACATGAAGAGATATTTGATTTTTTAATTTCAATAGTAAGAGAATCTGGCAAGAAGTAATCAGAAAAAAGAATAAAAATCAATACAAAAACTATTGTCCACAGTACAGTTAAAATAGTGAAAAACCAATTCATACATTATCCTAGTGAAGCTTTATGTACTCTCACATGAAACCCAGCAGCATTCTTATGACCACCGCCACCGAATTTCTTTGCAATCTCGCTTACATCAAAATCACCCCGACTACGAAGATCGTATCTTCTGGATACTTGGTCATCTACAGAATCGGGACCAAAAGCATTGATACGCTCATCTCGATACACAACGGCAAACTTACAATCTTTATATTCCGAATCATTTTCAATCATATCTAATAAATAATGACACACTTCGCTAGACTTATACGAAGTGTTTACAGCTAAAACCTTATCCTCGCCTATCATCATAGTGACAGCATTCCGACAAATATTTTTAATACTTCTATTAGCTGCACGTAAAATAGCTTCGCCTTCTCTCATTAGAAGTGCTGGTAATGTTGAAACAAACTGGGACCACAATTCGAAATTAAATGAATGGCTACACAGCATTTCGTGAATTTCTTTTGTCCCTGCAAGTTCAAACTTCCATAAGTCTCGGTCTGCAATGTGTAAAAGAAGCGTCGGTATTGGTTGGTTAGGGAAAAAATATTCATGAGTTAAAATACAGCCAGCTTTTGTAATATCAAAAACAAGTTCCAAATTCGGTACTGAATCCAACATTAGATCCTTCAAATCATCTATAGCACTTTTGTGATGGTCGATAACTACAACTTTTTCCATCCGTTCTGACATAATTTTGATGGTATCTTTATTGTAACTAAAATCTACTATATATACAATAGAACCATCTTCCATCTCTGGAACTGGTTGTTTGTAATCCACAGCGATGTAATTTGCGTTGTCGCCTAATTTTCTCCACGCAGCATAAGCAGATCCTTGACCATCTTTATCGGAATGATATAACACATATGTTGAACTCAAGAATGATCCCTTCCTTAAATAAATTTCTTGCAAAAGACTAAGAATAATATACACTACGCATCTTGTATACATAAATTTAGATTTAGACTTACATACTGGAGATTGAAAATGGGAAAATTACATGCACTACTAGCTGTTGAACCTGACAAAAAAGGTGCTGCAGAAAAAATCTTAAACGAAACTATTAATACTTTTTCTAAAAAACAAGATCACTTCACAGGGCAACTTCGTACTTATGCACCTGTTAATGATGGAGATACTGAAATTTTTGATGACGAAAAGAAAACGATGGTCACAACGGTTGCTGACAAATTGACATACACAGAGCAAGCGCTGGTGGAGTTAATCGATGTCCTCTATCAAAAAGAAGAGACAAACACTAACGCTCGTGCAGATCTTGTCTTACCAAATGGAACCGTTATCGCTACTAGTGTCCCAGCGACAGTTTTACTGAATTTGGAAAACAGGTTTAAAGCTATTAGAATGATGTATCAAGCTATTCCTACTCTAGCCCCTGAAGAAGAGTGGGTTGTAGATAGTACATTAGACAATACTTATAAATCAAAACCGAAGGTTACATATAAAACCAAAAAAGTGACAACTCCACTTGTTCTTTATCCACATACCGACCGTCATCCAGCGCAAGTTAAAGAGGTGACAGAGGATGTTCGACAAGGAACTTGGACGACAACTAAATGGTCTGGGATGTTAAGTCCTAGCCAAAAATCAGAGCTATTAGGGCGCGTTGATACCTTGATTCAAGCGATCAAATGCGCTAGAGTACAGGCGAACGATGAGGAAGCAGCAACTAATAAGATTGGTAATCGATTATTCGATTACATAAATACTGGAAACTAGAAATAAAAAGAGGGGTATGGGACTGCATGGTGTGGTCACTGGCCTGTCACGCCAGAAATCAGGCGGGTTCAATTCCCGCATACCTCGTTTAACCAAATCTAAAACCGTAGACTTAGACTTAGACTCGAACCTTCACTTTGTGTGAAGGGACTTAGACTTTGATTTAGCGTTTTGCGGTTGTAGACTTACGCTTGTAAGGACGTTAGAAAGTATATCGAGACTCACAATAGTTCTGGCCGTGAGTTCGAATCTCACCTCGTCGGCTTGACGACGAGTAGCTCAGTGGTAGAGCAAGAATTTTTAGATTAGAGTTTTGGTTATACTGAATACGCAGTCCATAAAAACAGGCACAAGAGTATAGCTCTAGAGAGAGCGCCAGCTTGATAAGCTGGAGGACTTGGTGCAAATCCAAGTACTCTACTTCATAATAGGAGGTAGGATAGGCGATGTTCCTACCTCCACCATCTAATCCTTACGTCAGTAAGTTCTATATATGGGGTGATGGCTCTACCGAGCCTGATCTCCACCATTTGTATCTACACAAAATTATATATAATTTTTAATATAATTTGACTTTCATACACATCTTCTTCTATGAAGGAATTTTGGTAACTGCATAAGGACACTCATATGAGTACAGGATGTCTTTTTGGTAGTAAGATTTTCTAGTAAATCTGTTGAACTCAGGTAGAGATTAAATGCTCGTCATCGGGAGCACCACTGAACATACTCAGTGGTGCTTTTTTTAATCTCGATCGAACTTTGCATTAAGAACTATTTCGATTGCTTCTTGTTGAGTAATTTCTCCTTTTTTTAATTGTTGATACGTTTGATACTCAAGGTGAGTGACATTGAGAGAATAATGTTGACACCAAAGGTTGTCGTCATCATTAGATCCACCAATCGACAATGGAATAATATGATCCACTGTGTAATTCGTGCGATCCTCAACCCCATCCCGTAAACAAATGTCTACCTTTCTTTCTGTGGTAACATTGCGTCTACAGTGCGGGATCATCTCTTCGTAACGAAATTCATCAAAATCAGGATCTGTTTCAGTACATAAGTGTCCAGTCGTGGGCGGTACTACTAGAGAATAGAGAAGGATCAAAAATCCCATCTTGTTTCCTCCAATATAATCCCGTATAAGAAAAACTGAATGTATTATTTAATCTTGAAGTACGGAGTGTACATGTTTACCACAGTAGAATATGAGCCAAGAAAAACCGCTGAAATCCAAGAATTACTAGACAGACTAGATGAACGTTACAAAACATTAAAAACCGAAATCTACCAATATACAGAAGAGCCTAAAAATAGTTCGCCACAGGCATTTTGTCTTGCTCTCGATAAAGAACGTTTAATAAATCTAGTAAAATGCGAACGACGAGTTTACAGTTTACTTCCACATATTGCATATACACATTTCCCTCTATCCGAAGATGAAGATGAATATGAAGGTGAAGATGACGAGAATGAA
>JAEORY010000277.1 GCA_016840645.1 Candidatus Borrarchaeota archaeon
CAACTTGTCCAGGATGTTATCGAGTATTGAAACAAGTATATCCCAAATTAGTAGGAAAACTCAATTTCGAAGTGCTTCACATCACTGAATTACTTGCAGAATACATCGATGCAGGTAGACTTGTTTTTAAAAAGAATGGAATCGATAAACTAAATGTCCTCTATCATGATCCATGTGAACTTGGCCGGCACTGCGGGATATATGAAGCGCCACGAAAAATTATAGAATCCATCCCTGGAGTCAATTTGGAAGAATTTGATAAAAATAGAGATGAAGCAAAATGCTGTGGCGGTGGAGGAGGTCTTACAATAAGTAATCCAATTCTTGCCAACCAAATAGCAAAGATAAGATTGCAGGAAGCAGAAGAAAAGAATAAAGCAGTTGTTACAGCATGCCCAGCATGCCAATTAAACTTCTCAGCCTCAAAAGACAAATATAACTTGAATGTTAAAATTTTGGACATTTATCAATTAATAGATCATGTAAATGACTTGTATTAAGATCGGACGTGATTATGTTAAGCCCTTTAGAAAGCATTATCATCGAACAATTAACCGAAATTGTTGGCGGACAATATATATCGACTGATGATGCAGATCTTGTAAGTTATTCGAGTGACTTCATGATAGATATATTTCTAAAGCCAGATGTGGTAATTCTTCCCGAGAACACCCGCCAAATAGCTGAAATTTTAAAATTAGCTAACGAGAACAACATAGCCGTTACCCCAAGAGGAGCGGGTACAGCTACACACGGAGGCAGTATTGCTCAAGAAGGTATTTTACTCGATTTAACGCGTATGAAGAAAATTATTGAATTTGATCCAGTAAGTATGATTGCGGTAGTCGAACCTGGGGTTGTGTATGAGGATCTTAATCGAGTAACTGGAAAAGCTGGGTTATGGTTTCCAATTGAGCCGCCATCAGGAGCGGTCTGCACAATTGGTGGAATGGTTGGAAACAATGCTAGCGGGCTAATGGCATTAAAATATGGAACAACTAAGGACTATATCTTAGCGTTGGAAGTAGTTCTAGCTAACGGTTCGATTATAAAAACAGGAAAATCCGTGCTTAAGTCTAGTTCGGGATATGACTTAGTTCATCTTTTTGTGGGATCAGAAGGCACCTTAGGAGTTATAACAGAGATAACCTTACGCTTAATTCCAAAACCAATGCAAATAAGTACCGCTTTTGCACCCTTTCAAAATCTTACTGATGCGATGGATGCTATTTACGAAATCCGAAGGGTTTTAACACCTGCAGGAATCGAATTAATAGATTTACAAACACAAAAGGCAATTAACGAGATGGAGAAAGAACAACTTGTTCCTGAAGTTGAAGCACTTGTCATTTTTGAAATTCACGAATTTTCTGAAGCAGGCCTCGAAGCCCAGAAAAAGCTAATTGAATGGGTAGCTCAAAAACACAACAGTAACGAACTTACCTGGGCTGCTCAAGATAAGGAAAGAGAACGGATGTGGAGGGCAAGAAAAGCAGCTACTGTGGTTTCAATTCGGTCTAGAACCTCCACGATACTGGGCGATCTAATAGTCCCAATGAAACATGTTCTATCAATTATTCGTTACATTCAAGATGTGGCAAAAGAAAAGGGGCTTCTAATTTCAATTGTTGGCCATGCTGCGGATGGAAACATTCACTATTTAATCCCTTTTAATCAAGAGGAATCAAAAAAAGCATTTGCTGCTGCAGATGAAATCATCTACAAAACCCTTGAACTTGGCGGATCCGTCACTGCAGAGCATGGTATTGGTATTGAAAAAATAAAATATATGGAACTAGAGCATGGTGAACACGCGTTAAACATAATGAAGGCGATTAAACAGATCTTAGATCCTAAAGAAATAATGAACCCAGGAAAAATATTCCCTGCAGAGAAGCAATAATAGAGGAATCAACTTGAATCAAGAAAATAAGTTCCCAAACTTAAGTACCATGCGGGACAAAATCACTGAATGTGTAAAATGTGCCTTTTGTAAAGCAGACTGCGTAATAGCGAAAGAAATTCTGTGGGAATCCGCATCACCTCGAGGCAAAATGCTTCTTTTAAGAGGTCTTTTGGAAGGCTTTGGGACGTTAACAGAAAAAACAATAAAATCGCTCTATCAGTGTACATTTTGTGGTGAATGTGAAAAGGATTGTCTTGCTGGCATTTCTCTTGGAGAGCTATTTTTAGCATCCCGAAAGGATCTTTTTAATATTAAGCGAGAAAATATACCCTTTGAAAGCGATACACTACACACAGTTGATGTACTTTGTCGAAGAATACAAGAAAACTATAATCCACTCGGAAATTTGCCTGAAGAAAGAACTATATGGGAAATTGGACAAGACATAGAATTGCCAGAAACTGCGGATATAGTTTATTTCTTAGGGTGTATGCCCGCGTATTATCGAAAAAACGCACGTGCAACGTCACAAATACTAAAAGCATTAAATGCTAATTTTACAACACTTGGATCTGATGAACGATGCTGTGGAAGTCTTTCATTTTTCTTTGGAGACGAAGAAACTACTAAAGAATTAGCACAATACAATGTTTCTAAGATCCAGGAAACCGGTGCTAAAAAAGTGGTCACTTCTTGTCCAGGATGCTTAAGCATGCTAAAACGTGAATATCCCAAATTATTGGGAAAAGAACTAGACTTTGAAGTAATACATATTACAGAACTGTTGACAGAATTTCTAGACAATGACAAGATACATTTTCAACCAGAAATGCAACTTTCAATAATGTATCACGATCCTTGTGAATTGATACATTTTGCTATATATGATCAACCAAGAAGGATTTTGAAAGCAATTCCCGGCATTAACCTTGTGGAAAATCCAGAAGATGCGATAACTAAATGCTGTGGTGGTGGAGGTGGCGTAATGTCCATAGACGCAAATTTATCAACAAGAATTGCTAAGTATAGATTAGAAACTGCGTTGGATCTCGGAGCTGAAGCACTAGTTACCTGCTGTCCTGCATGTTTTGCAACATTCTCCTCTGCAGCAAAAGAATATAATCTGCCAATACAAATTATAGACTTAATGGATCTTGTCTTGCAGTCTCTACAATAAAATTGAAACTAGACATTCCAATGGGACTTTAGAGTTGTTTGCTGATGAATGTTTCTATTTTCTATTGTTAAATTGGTCCAATCATCCATATGTGTTTGAATTGGAGTCCCATTATTTAGGTGGCATTCAACAACTTCGTAAAATAAGGGTTCTATCATTTCGCCAGTCTTTGATGAGACCTCAACATAACCATGGATATTCTTTGAATCACAAAACGCTTTAATTTTTTCTATGGGTACGTTTCGTTTAAGATCTGATTTGGAACCGACCAAAAGAACCTCTGACTTATGTATATGTCCTTTATTAATTAACTCATGGTAATGTTCAATACTTAAAAAAGTCTCCATATCCGTCAAATCGAAAGTTAATAGCACTACGTCTGGCTTTATTCGGTTAACATCATCTAGCATGAAACGAAATCTTTGTTGTCCGCCGAAGTCGTACAAGAATAAAATATACTCGTTCTCTTGAGTCCGCACTTTTTTGGTCTCACAGTTCATAAAAACCGTAAGTGGGATATTTTCTTTAAATTCATCCCTAATATATCGTTGAAGTAAGGACGTTTTCCCAACTCCGCCATCCCCCACTAAACATACTTTGATATACTTCTTAGATGCCATTTTTTGCATCCCAAAGTTTTGTCGGAAAAACGTTGTCTAACAGTTCACTAGTTCAAATATATAAAACCGAATGGTGTTATTTAACATCCAAAGTAATAAATGAAGAAAATTCTCGGTGTATTAGTGATCAAATGTATAATTAAAAAACTTGAACAATTCCAAATTTCTTGGAAAGTATCCTTTCTTCGTAACTCTTTACCTTTTCAGTTTTGTTTGAAGACAAAAAAAAACTAATTCTTATATAGCGGATTCCTAATTCTGGTATTTGGGAGCGAAAAGATTTTAAGAAGGAACAAAGTTATATTCGTAAAACAATTCTCGATAAAACAGAATCTTATTTGTACATCAAGCCAATATTACGCATATAAATAAATACTAGGTGATTTTATGAGTCCTTCAAGTGTTGTTAGAAAAAGTATAACAATTCCTTCAGATCTATATGAAAAACTAATTGAATTTAAGGATGAAAATGAGATCTTCTCTCATTTTTGTACAAGAATCTTTGAACTATTTCTAGAACGAAGTCATATGGCCCAGTACGATCGTATAGGCATTTCGAGATCAACCTTCAACAAATTGATTGAACTGTACCCCCAGGAAAAGATCATTGAACTGGTACAGTCGTTGGAAACTGGTCTAGAAAAATCGTTAGGTAAGAAAATGAAGACTATCGATTTAGAGAAGGAGATAGCACCCTATCTAAAAAAGGTTTTAGTTGATATAAACAATATTTTCACTACGCTCTCGTTTAACTTCTTGGAGGGTCAAAAAGAATTTCAATTGATGCTTACTCATAAGTCGACAGATAGCTATGCTGACTTCTGGGCGGATTATCTAACTGGATTTTTTAATGATAGGGGATACAAGGTAACTGAACAAGAAAAGAAAAAGGGTTACCTCTACATTCACTTCGTTCGCTAAGCTTTTCATTCACTTTCATAGTGGATGCTACCTTTATTTTTTCACCGCAAGAAGACCCCTCAACTTGTTGGGGGGATGAATTGAGGTCAAGCGTTGCTCACACAACCCTTTCTGCGAGGACAGGGGTTGATGTACCCGACTTCGGGTGGTGTTTTAATGACGGGTACTCGCAAGTCCCGCCGCTCCCAACACCCAGGGAGTAGGTTCTCTTCGCCAAGGTTATCAGTCAGTACTCTACGATGATCACTGAGAGTTTCCTCTCTGTTTAAACCACCGTTTACAGAGCACGGGACTAGAGAAGCATCCTGTGGTGTGTTCTTTAACTCTCTTGATAACGTAGATGTCGTCATGGTGTTTCCACCATGACCTCTCTTAGGCTAATCACCCAATTACTCTTGCTCCTCACGGAACAAGCCCCTTAACTTGTTAAGGGGTGATTGACTTTTTCTTGATTTTCCTCCTAATCTTATGAATAACAGGAGTGAGCTACCTCGTGCTCAAAAATCGAGGCTACCTGCTTCTACGACAGACTCAATCCCCGTGACGGGTTACGGAGGTCTTATCTCCACAGGCTTAGCATCCCTACGCCCCGTAGGTACAATAATTGGTTTCACCAACAAACTATATAAACACCACGCAATTCATCACCACTCTAAAGCATTGGTGCTTTCTTGCTTAGTTATCAGTAATTCATTTCATATTGTGTATAGCAAAGGTACTTTTTGACAGATAGAAGTGGAATTCTTGAATATTCAACCCGAAGTCCGTGCAGTCTTATGTATGATCTTACTTTTCTTGAATAGTGTAATAACTGTTATATTTTTGATATTTGGAAGTGACATTGGACTCCTAACCTTTTGGCTTGGAGCATTATTGATCCCAATCTTTTTTCAAATTAAGATAAACAACGAGTCGTTCGAAGAGTTTGGTCTCTGGACAAAAGGCATGTTAAAATATTTAGTAATAGGCTTGGTAATTTCATCATGTCTTATTCTAATTCATCTTGTGATTGGATTGGCCATAGGAGGAATTCTTGTTAACATTACTCAGGAAGCTATAATTTTCTTACCAGGAATGGCAGTAACTCAGATCTTCATCAGTATTATCGAAGAAATGGGTTCTCGGGGATATATCCAAAGACAACTTAGCCTGCGTTATAGCCCTAAATTTAGT
>JAEORY010000278.1 GCA_016840645.1 Candidatus Borrarchaeota archaeon
CACTGCTTTAGCGTGAGGTAGTTCACATGTTCAATGACATAGTCTAGTATTAGTTCTGGAATTTCAACGAATGTTGTTTCCATCAATCCTTTAAATTCTACTGTATGGTTGATCTCATTGACAACTAATCTTTCTTTGTCTTCCAATAGATCAACGCCAAGAATTCCGCCTCCAACAACTTTCGCAGCCTTTAAACTCAATTTTTTAATCTCTGGAGTAATTTCGCAAATCTTTGCTGTGCCACCTCTCGCAATATTTGTCCGCCAGTCGCCACCATTTGCTTTTCTATACATAGCAGCAACTACATCATCTCCGATAACAAAAGCCCTGATATCTCTTTTTGAGGGAACCTTTTCCTGAATATAATGAATTTTATGAAGTGGTCCTAACATTTCTTTATGCTCTATAACTGATGTTGCTACGATTTCATCGTTAACCAAAGAAACGAGACGCCCCCAAGAGCCTACTAAAGGCTTAATAACTGCAGGATAACCTACATCATTCAAGGATTCAAGAGCAGAATCTTCAGCGAATGAGACCAAAGTTTTTGGAGTTGGGATGTTAGCTTTAGTTAACGCTAAAGTTGTCAAGAGTTTATTACCACAGGTTTGTGCTGTTTCAAAGGAATTGATGACCTGTAATCCTTTGTTTTCAAGGATTGCTGATAGATATAACCCTCTAAAATAACTTACGCTTCTTTGGAGTAAAACATCATATTCCTGTAAATCCGAATTACAATCCGTTGCCGTTAGAGAGAGCCTTTTGGCATCAATCAAGTTCAAATCTATTTTTTTCTTCGCTGCAGCCTTTACAAGTTGCTTTTCATTCCAGCTAATTCTATCATATATTAATCCAATTTTCAGTTTCAAAACCCCCTTTAGAGGTATTAAATCAAAAAACTTCCAAGAGGGTCGTTAATAGGTGAAAGGACGAATTTTAGAACAACTATAGAGCCCACATGATTTGACTCTATAAGATTTATCTAAAACAAGTCTTGGCTTACACGAGTTGAAACCTATTTTTCAACTTTAGCCTATTAACGACGATTTTCCAATGCATATTTTTTTCATCGTCGTCGTCGTCGTCGGATCCCCACATCTAAAACAAGGTATTCATTTTCAAAAACAGAGTTTCCCATATAAGTTTCATCATAATCCATATACTTCACCTCTAGATCCGACTTTTAATTTTATTGCACATTGCTTTTATGGTTTTTAAGATTTTTGCTTTTATCTATTTAGTATGTAGTGCAAGATAGCAAAAAAAAATGAAAAAAATCAAGATTTGGATTGAGTAAAATCGCAAAAATAGAGAGAAAGTTAAGTTGGAGTCCAGTTTCTCATTGCCCTTCGAAACATTTTATTTAGATCGTCTTCTGTAATAGGAACCGGATTTAAATAGAGTAATCGTTGTATTTTGAACGTATCTGCGGCTAAACGAGCAATATCTTCTTCTTTTACATTAAATGGTGGCGCTTCAAGGCCATATGGCATTCCAATATCCTTTGATAATTGAATAATTGCGTTTACGCTTTTTTGTGCGGCATCCATAAGTGAAAGACCTTGCACATTTTCACCTAGTAACTGAGCTATACGTGTAAAACGTTCTGGTGCACCCGGTATATTAAATTCCACAACTGCAGGAAGTATGACCGCATTTGTTATACCATGTGGAGTATGCCACTGCCCTCCTACGGGATATGCCATGGCATGAACTGTACAAACTCCAGCGTTAGTAAAAGCAGCACCTGCTAAGAAAGAAGCTAGTAACATGCTACTCCTTGCTTCTAGGTTATTGCCATTGTTAACAGCAAGACGTAAGTATCTGCCAATTAATTCGATGGCTTTTTCAGCAAATATATCCGTTAACTCTGTAGAGCCCGTGAAAACTGGCCTTTCAGGTGGTGTTGTGGGTTTGGGTCGTGTTGTGTATGGTCGGACGAAATATGCTTCAATGGCGTGAACTAGAGCATCCATACCTGTCGCTGCTGTAACAGAAGGGGGCATTGTAACTGTCAACAAAGGATCTAAAATCCCGAGCGTAGGTCTACCACAGAATAGCGCTCCCTTTACCAATTTTTCTGGGAAAGTAATAACTGAAGAAGGAGAGGTCTCACTGCCAGTTCCTGCAGTAGTCGGAACAGCTATCAGTGGTTTAAATGGACCTGGTATTTTTTTTCCTTCGCCAAAAGGTGCAGGCATATAGTCGAGAATTTTGCCACCATGAGTGAGCACTAAAGCAATTACTTTAGCTGAATCTATAACACTTCCACCACCCAAGGCTACAAAACCATCAAAATTACTATCTTTAAAGTCGTCAATACAGTCTTGCATCGATTTTAAAGAAGGTTCTGGTTCCACTTTGTCCCAGACTGTGACACTGATGTTTTGCTCTTTAATAGGTTGCACAATTTTGTCAACAAGACCAATTTTAACCATTATAGAATCGGTTACGATAAGACAATTCTCTATTCCTAATTTTTTTAGGTCATATCCAATTTCTGATGCAACACCTAGTCCAAATTTGATTCTAGACATGGCAAATTGCCAAGCAGTATCTGTCGGTAATTCTGATAAAGGCATTTTTTGATCTCCTCGAAGTTGTTTTCTAAATTTAGTTATTATACTAAATAAAACTGACGAGTAAATCTGAAATGGATGTTTTAAAGAGACATTCTAAAGAGAATTTTGCACAAAAAAAAAGAGATTCATATTCAAAAAGCACGTTCTGACTTGAAAGTTTTTCCACATGCAATAATAACACATTGTTTTCCACTGGGAGAAATAATAATCTTAGCACATTCTATGATGTCTAGTGGAATGCCTTCCTTTTTTAATGCCTTATGAAACCATCTGGACATATTCTTATAAAATTTCTCAACATCATCACCTTTCCTATCAGGTGTCAAATTACCATTAATTAAATCGACGATAATGGTTTCCTTTGGTCTAATAGTAGAAAATGGCTCTATTCCTACCGTTTCTGGCGTCCAAATCGAGTCTCGTACGGCATTATTCGCTATTGATTTCAATCTTCTTAATTTCATAGCAAACTCCAATAACTCTTCACTTTTAATAATTATTCTGTTTTCTATCTATCGATCGATCTTTGAAACAAAAGATAAGAAGAAGGAGTTTACACTGGCGTCCAATTTCTCATGGCTTTTCGAAACAACTCTTTCAGATCATCCTCGGTTATAGGAACTGGATTTGCACCCAAAAGCCGTTGTACTTTAAAGGTTTCTGCGGCTAAACGTGGAATGTCTTCTTCTTTTACATTAAAAGGTGGCGCTTCAAGACCGTAAGATATCCCAATATCCTTTGATAGTTTAATAGTTGTATTGATGCTTTTTTTTGCGGCTTCCATGACAGACAAACCTTCGATGGTCTCTCCAAGTAACTGAGCAATACAAGCAAATCTATCGGGTGCACCTGGTATGTTAAATTCTATAGCTGGCGGAAGTAAAACGGCATTTGTTGCCCCGTGTGGAGTATGGAATTGTCCTCCAACTATAAGAGCCATTGCATGAACGACCGAAACACCTGCATTACTAAATGCTACACCTGCTAAGAAAGACGCTAATAACATACTACTTCTTGCTTCTAGATCATTACCGTTAAAAACAGCCCTACGTAGGTATTTTCCAATTAATTCGATGGCGCGTTCAGCAAATAAATCCGTTAGTTCTGTAGCTCCAGTATACACTGGCCTCTCAAGAGGCGTCTTGGGTTTCGGTCGAGAAGTATACGGTCGAACCCAATATGCCTCGATAGCGTGAACTAGAGCGTCCATACCTGTGCTTGCTGTAACAGAAGGGGGCATCGTCACTGTCAATAGAGGATCCAAAATCCCCAGCGTTGGTATGCCGCAAAACAAAGCTCCCTTTACCTTTTTTTCCGGAAATGAGATGACTGACACAGGAGTAGTTTCACTGCCAGTGCCTGCAGTAGTCGGAACAGCAATCAATGGTTTGGAAGGACGACCGGGTATTTTTTTTCCCTCTCCAAATGGAGGTGCCATATAATCAAGTATTTTACCACCTTGAGTGAGTACCAAGTCAATTACTTTGGCGGAATCGATGCTTGAACCACCACCGACCGCTACAAAACCATCAAAATTACTATCAACGCTGTTAATACAGTCTTGCATAGAATCCAGGGAAGGCTCTGGCTCTACCTTATCCCAGATCATTACACCTATATCTTGTTCTTCAATAAATTGCATAATTTTATCCACTAAACCAATCTGCATCAATATTGGATCTGTGATGATAAGACAATTCCTTATTCCTAATCTTTTTAGATCATATCCAATTTCAGATGCTACTCCATATCCGAACTTAATTCGGGACATCTTTAAATCCCAAACTGTATCAGTAGGTAATTCTAATAGTGACATAGTTGCGCCTCCTCTAAGAGTTTGACCTCTCCGACTCATATAGTAATTTTTCTAAAATAAAATTGACGAATACGGGAGAAGCACGTTATAAACTAACGTGTTATTATACTCTGCCTTCATTTTTTTATACCCCTTAAATATAACGCTTTTGTTTTATCTCCAATAAGTTGAACTTCTTTCACTCCAAAACCCGCACTTTCAACAAGAGTTCCAAGTTCATCTGGAGAATAGTCATTTCGAGCATAACGCGGTGGTCTACCGCACTTTCTCAGGAATCTGATCACTAATTTTATCTTTTCAAAACGTTTCATACCATAACTTGTATAAGAGGTAATAAGTAATAATCCTCCAGTTTTTAGAAGACGATAACTTTCTTGAAGGGTTTTTAGAGGATTTTCAACAAAATGTATAAGATTCGCCATGAATACGGTATCAAAACGTCCCGATAGAAATGGCGTGCTTTCACAATTAGCTTTTTGTACAATTACATTTTGGAATTCTTTTAATTGTATTCTTGCCTGTTCCAACATCTCATCTGAAAGGTCTGTGGCAATAACCTTGCTTGAATTTTTACATATTACTTTAGTGAAATATCCTGTTCCACATCCAAGTTCTATAATTTCTCCTAGATTCCGTTCTTCAGACAATTTCTTAATAATTGCTTGATGTACATCCTTGCCAACTACATACTCTACATTGTTATCGTAAAAATCAGCAAATTTACTCCAATATGTTTCTTTAGGTTCTTCCATGGTTACTTCACCTTTTTAATGCCAATTTGGCGATTGTACAGACATTTGTTGATTAAAGGAAGAAGTATCGTGGTACACTTTTTTTGTATCTCAAGAATATTTCTCCATATTTTTTCTCTAGGAATAATTCTTCAAGTAGGACAGCCTTGTGACTTAGTACAATCAACCAAAAAAATACTAGGATAAGTAAAATACCTGAAACTGATAGTGTCCACCCCATCAAAAAAAGTCCTAAATAGAACAAAGATGCGCCTAAATACATTGGATTCCTCGAATAGCGATAAATTCCTGTTGTGTTTACTCCTCCAGTGAACTTTGCAAATGAATACATTGCAATAGCATTCAAAACTATTCCTAAAATGTAGAATGGAAATCCAATCCATAATAAAGGAGAGGCGAAGTTAATAGGTGTTAAAATACAACTCAGAAAAACTACTAAGAGATAAATTCGGTTGATTGTCCCACATTTCTTACCGCTAGATAATTCGTGAGCTACCTCGTGCTCAAGCATCGAGGCTTCCTGCTTCAAGGACAGACTCGATCCCCTTGCGGGTTACGGAGGTCTTATCTCCACAGGCTTAACATCCCTACGCCCCGTAGGTACTATAATTGGTTTCACCAACAAACTATA
>JAEORY010000279.1 GCA_016840645.1 Candidatus Borrarchaeota archaeon
AAGACTCCTAATAATACAGGAACATTGAATTGCTCCAATTCCTTTAAGAAATTTTTTGCTTCGTCGATATCAAATGCTGTTTGGGTTTGGATAAAATCAACTCCTTGTTCTACCTTTCGGCCAACCTTAATGATTTCAGGTTCTCGTGGATTGCTATTGGGATTGGCGACACAACCAAAATTCATCTCTATCTTACCTCCTTCCAATTCATTGCCCTCATAATCAGTTCCTTCATCAATCATTATAGAAAGCATTTCACAGAATTGAGTACTATCGATATCGTATACAGCACGTCCCTTTTTGTGGTCTCCGAGTGCGGTATGGTCTCCCGTGAGAGTTAGGATGTTTTTTAATCCCAAAACTGCTCCTGCGACCACATCTCCAAAGAGTGCAACTCGATTTCGATCTCTCACCGTGACTTGCCAGACCGCTTCGATTCCAACCTTTTCTTGTATTAGATAGCTTGGAACTAGAGACGACATATAAGCATCTCCTTGAGGTCCGTCAGTGACGTTTGCTGCAACAATCCTGCCGGTTTCCTTCATTGCCTTTGCGGAATGGAAGATCTCGTTAAGGTCCAAAATCTTTTTTGGTTCAAGCTCGCCTGTAAAAACAAAATGTCCTTCTTCAATAGCCTTACATAATTGACTAAATGCGGGACGTTTTGCCATCTATGTTTTCGCCTCCTCTTTTTGTTCTTCTTCCTCCTCATTCCCATATTCCTTGTAAATAGGAATATAGCCAGGACTTGTTGAGGTTCGATAATCTCGCGGCGGGCGATATTTTTTAAATAGGTCAAGCCTGTTGAAGGCTTTTAGTCGTTGCCAAATACGAACCCATGCACATGGAATTGTATATCCTCCAACCTCACACATTCCGTCAACCATTCCTCCGCAAGGACCATTACTTAAATGTTTCGCACAACCAGCGCGTGGACAAACACCTCCAGTTTCACCTATGACACAATCACCACATTCTTCACAGTATTCAATGAAATTATTTTCTCCATTGTTTTGAACCCCTCCAAAATGGCTGTCTTGAGCGGGAAATGTTAACTTATCTTCAATAACCTTATTGAGCATAACAACCCCAAGACCACAAGCTAAGGAAAGGATCGCGTCATAATTTTCTGCGTGTGGTTTAACAGTAGTTGCAGCAATTCTATCATCACATTGCCTAAGAACAGTTATAGCTCTCCATTTTAAATCTTTAGATTCAGTTCTTGCTTTTAATTCAAGTAACTGACCAAGAGTTTTAGCTTCATTTAGTGAACGGGGCGGTTGACAGCATCCATCACAACCAGCGATAAGTATCTTATCATATGGCTTTATCATTTCGTAAATTTCGTCAATATCTTTAAGTTGGGTAATAATCATTTTAGATTACATTTTTTTATTTTTTTTAATTTTTTTAATCTTATTTTTTGATTTTTTAAATTGTGTTCAAAAAAATACACTATTTAAGGCGTTAATTTTTCAATTAACTTATCTGGTTTAACACTTCGATTTCTAAGACTTAGGTCTTCCAATTCAACACCTAAAGCGTACGCCATAATTTCTGCGAGATATAGCACGGGGATATCGAGCTCTTTGCCCGTTCTTCTTGCAATAATCCTTTCTTTTCTATCATATTGTGTTGTACACGCTGGACATACAGCGATTAGTGCGTCAACTCCCTCTTCAAGTTCACAGAGTTCCGTCATTTTTTCTTCGACTAAGCTCTCACCGATCTCCTCTTGTAACCGTGCACAATAGCCACAACATTCTAGTTTAGTCGCATATTCAACTGTTTTTGCACTCAATGCTTCTAGTATAAGGTCTATTTTTTCAGGTTTTTCAGGGTGATCAAATTGCATAATCTTACTGGGTCGAATGAGGTGACATCCGTAATGAACTGCAAGATTCAAATCATCCAAGGGTTTGACGACAAGTTCCTTAATTTTTTCTAACCATTCAGGTTGGCTAAATAATTCCACAAAATGATATACTTTCGTTCTACCGGTATAGTTGTAATTAATTTTAGCCAGAATCCCATTAATCTTTTTGAGATATTCTTCATCTTCTTCTAAGAGAACGCTAACGGTTTTCAGAGTTTCATAGCATCCAGAGCAGATAGTCATTATATCCAAACCCATTTTTTCGGCAATTGCTAAATTTCTTGCACCTAATGCTACCCAGGTGTCGATATTAAGCGATTGCATAGCGACAGGTTCAGGACAACAACCAACACCTTCCATTTCCTTTAATTTTACATTTAAGATATTTGCAACATCTCTAAATGCTTTTTCCAAGAAGGGTAGTTTCATTGGTATAGTACAACCTAAAAACAATGCAAATTCCATTTTTAATCATCCTCCTTTTCTTCTACGAGACCTCCAAGTCCCGTTTCTTCAATAATAAATTGAATCTCCTCCAATTTTGGTGGAACTATTTGAGGAAGCCCCATTCGATCTCTTCTTCTATCTATGTTATCCTTTAAGCCACCGGTATATGGTACTACAAAACCATTATGATATATAGTTACTACTGTGCTAGAATATTCTTTTGGAACTTTTCCTTCCTTAACTGCCATATTTCGAAGTAAAGCTAAAATAAAAGAATAATCGACATTTTTCGGGCACCTTTCAGTACAGCGATGACAGAGTGAACAGGTCCATATTGCGTTACTAGTAAGCACTTCTTCTTTCAAGCCTAAAAGACAAGAAGCAACTACTCGATGTGGTTGCATATCCACATATTCGGTTACTGTACATCCTGAGCTGCATACTCCACATTGGATACACTTGAGAAGTGATTTTGCTCCTACTTTTTCGCTAATTTCATAGCGAAATTCGTGATCTAACTCATTAGCATTTCTTTTTAACATTTGAGTCATGCCTTTGCTACCTCCTTAATTTTTTCTTTTTTAGGTTCGATTTTATCACCGGTTCTTGACATAGGACCCAATTTTTTTACAGTCTCAACAAAATTGGTCACAACCTGGGAAAATCGTTTCCCTTCACTCGCAGAAACCCATTCTAACCGAAATCTATCGGGGTTAATTCCCACTTTGGCCAATATTTCATGAACTTCATTGTATCTTTGAAGCATATCATAATTACCTTCTAAATAATGACAGTCTCCTATATGACATCCACCAATAAGGACCCCATCAGCGCCTTCCAAAAATGCTTGTAAAATAAAGCTTTTCGGAATTCTTCCAGTACACATGACTCTAATGGGTCGAATATTAGTAGGATATTGGAATCTACTAACTCCACAAGTATCAGCCCCAGCATAACTACACCAGTTACATAGAAAGGCAACAACACGAGGACGCTCATCAACAAAATCTCCTTTAACTGCTTCCTCAATCATCGGATAAATTTGATGATCTGCAAAATGACTCATTGTTATTGCTCCAGCAGGACAAGCTGCCGAACAATCGCCACAACCTTTACATAAAAGAGGATTTGATTCAGAGACTAGAATTTCATTATCGAAATTAACTCCTATAGCTCCAAAATTGCACACTTCTTCACATTTCTGGCATGCAATACATAATGAGGGATCAACTACTGATACAAGTGGTTCGTTTTCAACTTCACCGGAGATTAATGGAATTAAAGCATGTGCTGCTGCTGCTCGACCTTGTGAGATTGAATCAGCTATGCCTTTAGGACCATGACATGTTCCAGCTAAAAATATACCATCAGTTGCAAAATCTACTGGTCTTAACTTGACATGTGCTTCTAAAAAGAAACCATTTTGATCTCGGGCACATTTGATTTGTTCACCTAATTTCTTGGTATCGTAAGGAATAAGAGGAGTTGATAAAACCACTTTGTCAGCTTCAATTGAAAGATCAACTTGTGTAAGGATATCTTTCACATCCACTATAAGTTTATCTTTTTTAACCTCAACATCAGGATATTCGTTGAATCGTATGTAATTAATATTTTCTCTTGCTTTCCAATAATAAGGCTCCTCATCTGTACCCACTCTGATGTCTCTGTATAAAACATATATATTGGATTTAGGATAATTCTCCTTTACGAACAATGCATGTCGAATGGATTCTGAGCAGCAAATTAATGAGCAGTAAGTGACACCATTGCCCCCTTCAGGTTGTCTGGAACCAACACAATGGATAAATACCAAAGATTCTCCATCTTTTAATTCATTATTTCTTAATTTTTCAGATAATTCAAGTTGGGTCATTACATTTTCATTCTTACCATAATGATACCAACCTTCTGGTTTATATTCATATGCTCCAGTGGCTGTTACAATTACTCCAACATTGAGATCAATAGATTTTTGTTCCTTATTGTTTTTTACTTTGACATTGAAATCTCCAATCGATCCTTTAATCTCAGCAACTTCCGAATCTAAGTATGTGGTAATGTCTTTCATTTTATTATATTCTTTGAGAACATTTTCAAGATATTGCTTTGAGTCAATCCGATCGAAATTTATTTTGTAAATAAAATTGAGTTGTCCACCAAGTCTAGATTCTTTTTCAACAACATGAACCTTAAATCCTTTACTGGCTATCTCCATGGCTGAACTTATTCCTGCAATACCCCCTCCCACTATCAAAGCTTCTGGTTTGACATCACCCTTTATTTTAAATTCCGGTTTTTGAGCCGTTACTCTAGCTACTCCCATTCTAATTAAGTCTTTAGCCTTATCCGTTGCTTTAGGTTTATCATGCATGTGAACCCATGAATCTAACTCTCGAATACTTACAAAGTTAAATAAATATTCGTTTAATCCAGCTTCTCGAATCGTTTTTTGAAATAAAGGTTCATGAGTTCGGGGGGTACATGCTGCTACGACTACTCTATTCAAGTTTAGCTCTTCAATTTTTTCTTTTATAATATCTTGTGTTAATTGAGAACAACTGTATTTATTTTCCATTGAAAACACAACATTAGGTAAAGTTTTGGCATACTCTACTAATTCAGGTACCTCCATATATCCTGCAATATTGACTCCACATCGACAAATAAAGACTCCTATTCTAGGTTCATCTCTAATATTGATCTCCTTTAATGGAGGGAGTTGAACCTCCATCTCTTCGGGTGTTAATGGTATAGCATGGTTAGCCGCAAGAGCCGCAGCTCCACTAGCTTTAGCAACAGAGTTGGCGATATCATCGGGAGATTGACATGAACCTGTGATATATATCCCTTCCCGAGTCGATTGTGAATCCTCAGTTGATTTTTCAGTCTTAAAGAAGCCAAATTCATTTTGTTCAATTCCTAAAATTTTCGCAAGGGCTCCTGCATCTTTTCTAGGAATCACAGCATTTGCAAGAACTACTAAATCAAATTCACTTGTTTCCACTTCTCCTGTATCAAGATTGGCATGTTTTACGTAGAGATTATGATTATCTGGATTTTCTCTGATATCTCCTGGTATTCCGCGATAGTAAGTTAAATTATATTCACTCTTGGCTCGTTCAATGAACTCCTCTTGATTTTTTCCAATAACTCTAATATCGTTGAAAAATATGGTAACATTAGTATCTGGTGCATGTTCTCGAGTCACTACTCCTTCTTTAGTTTGATACATACAACAAAATTTTGAGCAATAGGCACACAAATCTTCATTTCTTGAACCAACGCAACTAACGAACGCGATGTTATGAGCATGTTTTTTATCGGAAGGTCGTAATAACTCTCCTCCAGTTGGACCTGAGGCACTAAGTAACCTTTCATATTGCATCGCTGTAATAACATTAGGATATTCACCATAGTGGTATCTGTCTAAAACAGAAGGATCTAACTGG
>JAEORY010000280.1 GCA_016840645.1 Candidatus Borrarchaeota archaeon
ATGGTTAAATTACGCCGTAGATAAACAACATTAGGTTCTGGCACGGGTTGTTGGTATGTTTGTCTCGGAAGTGGCTGAGGACGAGGTGGAGCTTGTGGGGGCTGGGCAATCTGTGGAGGAGGCGTCGGATTTGATTGTGGCTGCATACCACGAGCTGCAATTGCTTGCTGAATCGCAAGATCTCGTGCGCGTGCCTTCAATGCTTCAATGTTTTCAGGATTAAACATAGGTTCTTGAAGGCTCTGTTCATATTGTGGCAGCTCTTGTGCCTGAGCAGGAGTGCTGGAAGGGATTTTTTCTTGCATACTAGACATTTACTTCGTGTATAGATTAGCATTATTAAAAATAAAAAGCGATATGTCAGATGAAATCTCGCGCTGCCTTAAAAAAATCGGAACTGAGCTTGAAAATGTAAACAAAGCATTAAATAGTATTTGGCATAGCCGTTACCAAAACGGAGAGACTGATGTACTAGATCCAAGATGCCACGCCGATGAGTACATCACACTTGAAATATGTGCTAAGAGATTACACGTAACTCCACAAACTATAAGGAATTGGATAAAGATAGGCATGCACAACGAAAATAAAGGATGGAAATCAGGTATTCATTATGTCAACGTTGCCGGAGACGCAAAGCTTAAAGGATATTTGAGAATTCCCTGGAACAACCTTGTGCAAACTTTTGCAAAAAACCCTGTAGAAAAACAAATTCTCCATAAGGGCATCGGAGGCCGAGAGCTTTATAAAGATATTCCTAAACCTGACGATGATGTTGATCATCCAAAATTATGAGCTATAGATTTTACGGATTCGATATAGACGAGGTTACTGTAGAAAACTATGCAGAGGTGCTGCCTAAATCGTTAGCACGTCAAATAGAAATTTTCTTACCGCCTGAGGGGTCTTTCGCTACGCCCGAGCTCAAGAGATATCTAGAAATTTTAAAAAATTATGAAGAAGAGGATGAGAGTTCAAGTATGACATTGGCAAACAGGTTGCGCATAGCATTTAGAGATTTAGAGCCCGATACAATTTGTGGGAAATTCCCAAAAGCAGAGCTGCCTCTTAAGCGAAGACTGAGATGTGTTGCAGAGTATTTGATTAGATCCTCTGAATTTAAAAAACTTAAAGATGAAAATGGTAAACTCATCAAGAGAAAAGGAGTCTTGGGAAAAATGGTGGTTATCTACCAGCCTCAAACTAAACTCCTCGATTCATTACGTCGTCAAGGTTTAATCCAATGAACAGAAGGGAAAAACTTTTACTTAGTATTTTAGGCAAAGAGCCTGATCTTACTAAGACGAGGATGTTGGACACAACAGTAAAGATAATTCTTGCTGATTTGGGAAAACAATATGTAAAATTCTGGGAGCTTGAAGGTCCCGGCGTGATGTGCTTTCAGCCTAACCAAGAGCGTTCGATGTTTTATATGACACTTAAAGAAGTTCATTCAGCAGAAGAAAGCTGTGAACGTGATGACAACGGTGAACTAGCGGAAACTTTTCGTAAAATTTTAGAGGCAGCACAAAAGATTGATCCTACTGAAAAAGCTGCTTATGTAATTAACGATACAAACGGAATTCGTTATTTTGAAATTTGTTATAACACTACTAGTGAAAATTCTCTGGAAGACGTTGTTCAATGAGACCTTTTGTAGAGAACGAAGATTTTGAATTGATATCAAACTATGACCTAGTGCAAAGTGCCCATGCATTATTGGGTGGTATTGACTTAGATGTAGCCAGCTCAGATAAGGCAAACTGTTATGTTTGTGCTGATTCGTACTACACACCATCAATGGATGGTTTAAATGAACAGCCATGGTCAGATAGTATTTATTTATTTCCTCCCGGAGGCACTTACTTTTGGCAGCATAAAATGCAGCGTTGGAAAAAAACACGCTCTGCATCAGTAACCCTTGCTTCGTCGCAAGCTGTATGGTTTAGACGAATGCATCGTGAATGGATGAAAGGAAATATAAGACAAGGGCTATTCATGACCAATCATTCTGACATGATTCGTTACGACCAACGTATATTCGATTTTCCAATGTGTGTTTTGAAACATTGTCCGGTCATGATCAAAAACACGAGCCAAGGAGTAGATGAAAGAAAGCAGACTTCAACGACCATAATCGTTTATATGCCTCCTCACGGCGTGAATACAAAAAACATCGAAAAATTTATCGACATTTATTCTGAAAAGGGCAGAGTTATTTGCTAGGCTTTTCTTTAAGCAATACACAGAATATGACGCTGTTAGCAGACTTTCAAATTCGCGATCTGGCGAAACAAAATAAAATGATCGAACCCTTTGTCGATCATGTGGTGAAAGAGGAAGAAGGTAACAAAATCCTTAGCTATGGACTAGGTTCCTACGGCTATGATATTCGTCTCGATAGTAAAGAGTGTTTCTTATTTGGGGGTCTTCAAGCAGGTGTTTGCGACCCGAAAGATTTTGATGAGTCTATTCTAAAACCCTTGGATCTTCACGTAGATGAAAAGGGTAAATTTTTTATCTTACCTCCTTACGGTTATTGCCTTGGTGTTGCAAAAGAAAGGCTTAAGCTTCCAAGAGATGTGACAGTAGTTGCAGTAGGTAACTCAACTTACGCTCGTTCAGGAATACTGGTTAACATCACACCAGCTGAGGCTTGCTGGGAAGGTTATCTTACTTTAGAAATCAGTAATTGCACTGGGCTTTTTAATAGGATTTATGCAGATGAAGGTATTACACAATTGCTATTTATGTCTGGTGAACCTTGTTTTGTAAGTTATCAGGATAGAAAAGGTAAGTATCAAGCACAACCTCATCAAGTTGTATTCTCTAAAGTTTAGAATCCATAAAACCGTCCAAAACGGAATGATGGTTTCTTGCTTACCATCATTCCACCTGCGCCTGGTTTTCCATAGTTGCGTCCACGGAGGCTCGGCAGCTCAGTACCATTTACCGTGAATTTACCGATTGGTATGCGTGAATCAAGGTTTGGTTCGTCGTAGTTACGTAGTTTTCGGTATTCACCAGCAGCTTTCGCACTTGCTACTCTTCTTCTATTTCTATCTTCAACCACCTCAGGATTAGACCTTTGTTGAAAAGCTCTTCTCGCAGCGTTATTTAGGCGGCGATCATCACCTTCGAGAAAGCGTGCATCTGCTGAATAAGTAGATTGTATTCTTGTCAAGGTCTAAATTACTGCCTGTTAATATTATAAAAGGACATAATCAAAGAATAGAATGTACGACGTAGCTACGAGTTTCCTCGAGAACTTTGCGGGAAGTAATCCTTACGTAAGAAGGTGCGTTACAGGTTGTGATACTAATGGTCAACTTCTTGATAATTACTATTCAGACGTTCCGATGTATGATCAATACAACAACGGAATTTCAACATGCGAACAAGGATACAACAGGGAGAATCTGGGGCTAACGGGGAACAACCAACCTGTCTTGATGTCTCCGGAAGCAATGGCAGATCAACAAGTGGCTCGGATGCCTGGAAGTCAAGCCTCAGTGGACAGGGGCTTTTACATCGGGAAGGAGATGGCTCCAGTGATACCAGGACAAGCTCCGGGGGCGAGGCCCGGTCTAACCGGTTACATACCGAGCATGGAGGAAGCTCTGGCGGCGGGAGCAACCAACGGAGTTACAGGCTCATTGATGATGGTGGAGATGGGTCCGGACGAGCAGATGATGCAGGAGTCAATGAAACGTCGTGGTTTGATCCGGTAGAAACTGACTGTCCTGGAGGAATATGCAGTGTTCCTTGGTCAACTAAAGATTCTATCGACAATGTAAACCATCCTCCGCATTATACAAATGCTTCAGGAATCGAATGCATTGAATCAATTGAAGCTCAGCTTACTGAAGAAGAATATAGAGGTTACCTGAAAGGTAATATTGCGAAATATATATGGAGAGAGAGGCATAAAGGGGGAGTTGAGTCTTTAAAGAAAGCAAACTGGTACTTGCAAAGACTCATTGAAATTTAAATTAAATCATAAAAAACTTTTAGTGTCTTCATCATCCTCGTCTAACTCATCCTGGATGATGTAAGTAGTCAGCTCTGAAAGCTCAATATCAGTAGGAATGTCGAATTGAATATCGACCTGCTCTTCTGCCATTAAAGCTTTCAGGGCATTCCACTCCATTAAACGTTGATGGTATAGGTTAAGCAATGCGATGATTAGCTCCTCTCGGTCTAAGGATTGTGCGTGTACTTCTGCTTTACGCATTGCGAATTGCATCTCCAAAGGAAGATGAAACTCTTTAGTCTCAGAACTATTTTCCATGTAACTCCTGCACTTTTCTTAATTTTACTCTAAAGCATAAAAGACATTCTCAATATCTTGGTGAAAAGGGAAAAAATGTTTAGTCCCTAATTCGAATTCATTTGCAAATTCGGATAAGACATAAGGATTTACACTTTGTTCAAATTTTCTAATAGCGTTGACTTGCGCAAGAGATGCCTCGTATTCTCTAAAAGCTTTTAATAAAATGTCAGGAGCTTTACAAAGGTAGCGCTCACAATTACTTAAAAATAAATCAGCTTCTTCACGTCTTCTCTCTAGTAATCCTCCGATTACTTTATGCTCTGCATCAAAGATCCAACGGTTAAATTCATGTACAACTTCAGAAAAATCTTCTCTCTCAATGGCGTCAACAATTGAGCTATATAAAAACGCATCCCATCCTACTGAATGTATAAAAGAAAGCAACGCATTATGCATACAAGAATCAATATCTAAATTAAGAGATTGAACTTGACCATCAATTACATCTAATTCTGAAAGCAAATACTCAAGAGCTTTTTTCTTAGAAACAAGATGTCCTTTTAGGACTGGTGATCCGTCTGGATAAAACTCAGAGCCATAACCAATCGTATAAGGAGCTGCTCCTGTTAAAGGATCAGGACATGCACGCTCATTAAAACCTTCGTACTTTTTTACAATACAAATAGCGGACGAAAAATCGTGCATGATAAACACAAATCTCAGCCAATTATAAACTATTTATTTACCTTGGCCTCGTAATTTTTTTCGCGTTCCTTTTGGTTTTGAATGTTTACCATTACCTTGTCTAGTTTTCTTAGGCTTTGCCTCTACGTATGTACCACCTTTTAACATTTAATGAGTGCATCTACAATGAGCATAACACTTATGCTACCATTTTTCGCGGTCAGCCCAGTATGCTGCAGACATTTTTCCTTTGGCAATATTTTTTCCATGTCGTGCTTTAAAAGAGGCACGTTTATTTTTCATCTTTTCTGACTCACCTGCTTTTGGTTTACCTGCTGTTTTGGCACCTTGCTCACCAAAACGAATTAGTTTTTCTTTGCCGCCTTCTTTTGCTAGGACCATATGCGATTTGTTGGGATGATTAGGAGTTCTCACAGGCTTATTAGGCTTTAGCGAGTCCTTTGCTTTCTTTGCTGCTGATGCTGCTTTTAATCTTTTGTTAGACATAATTAGAATCCGAAACCTGGTAAACCACCAAAGCCACCGCCTCCTCCTCCTAATAAATCTCCTCCGAAGTCGGAGGTGAAATCATCTAAGAAGTTTTGACCTGAAGTTGATTTCTTAGTTTTAATTGTAGTATTATTACCAAAATCTGCAAAACTATTAGGTGATTGTATCGAAGGTGTATCAAGAAAACTTCCGATAGAACTCAAGGCCGCCTCTGGACTTGAAGTATTTAAACCTCCTAATATGTCGAAATCTCCAAATTCAGCCTTTACTTCTTCTTTGCTTTGCCC
>JAEORY010000281.1 GCA_016840645.1 Candidatus Borrarchaeota archaeon
TTTTAAATCACCTTTAACGGAGATCTATGCGGAGTCCTACTCGGCAGGGCATTTTGCACCTCAGCTTAAGTTTGCAGGTTACGATGTAGTGATTATAGAAGGAAAAGCTGAAAGCCCAGTTTACCTTTGGATTAGCGATCGAGGCGTTGAAATTAAGGACGCATCACATCTATGGGGAAAAATAACATATGACACAGAAGATGCCATAAAGGAGGAATTAGGTGATAAGAAGATTAGAGTCGCCTGTATTGGACCTGCTGGAGAGAATTTAGTCAAGTTCGCAAACATAAAGAATGATTACTGGAGATCCGCCGGACGATGTGGCCCTGGAGCAGTAATGGGGTCAAAAAATCTAAAGGCAATTGCAGCAAGAGGAAAAAAACGCTTCGAACTTGCAGATCGAGAAGGATTCATGGAATTCCTCAAAGATATGAATGAAGAGATAAGAACGGACAAAGCTACAAGCGAAATCTACCCGACGTATGGAACACCTGTAACCGTCAACCTCGTCAATACTACAGGATCATTCCCAACAGGTGGCTACTGGAAAGATGGGTTCTTCGAAGATTACGAAAAAATCAATGCTGAGGCAGTTCGTGAACAGATTACGATAAAACCGCAAGGGTGTTATGCTTGTGAAATCAGATGCGGAAAATTGGGTGAAGCTAAGCAAAAAGATGGTACTATAATCAGGATCGAGGGGCCAGAGTACGAGACAATTTACAGTTTTGGCGGACTGAACATGATAAACGATCTTCGTGAAATAGTAAGAATGAATGATTATTGTGACAGAATGGGTTTTGACTCCATGACTGGTGGAAATGTTGTTTCTTTCGCTATAGAAGCGTATAAACGCGGTGTTCTGCAATCAGAAATTCCATTAGACTACGGAGATCCAGAAAGTGTCATGTACATTATGGAAAAAATAGTGAAAAGAGAAGACTTTGGCGATATACTCGCAGAGGGGGTTAGAGGTGCTGCAGAAAAACTCGGGCTTTCAGATTTAGCAATTCATGTGAAAGGCTTGGAGCCTGCCGGATATGATCCACGCGCACTATATTGTATGGCATTGGGTTATATGACTTCTGTTCGTGGGGCATGTCATCTTCGATGCACTGGTTATATTTTTGATTTTCGAGGAGTTTCAGGAGATAGATTAGCACCAGAAGAAAAGGCTCCTCTTGTGAAAGAATATGAGGATAGATTTGTAATCTTTGATTCCTTTATTCTTTGCCGATTCGTCCGTGATATATTCCCATGGGATAAAATGATTAGATTGTGCAAAACGATCATGGGCTTTGATTATAATGAAAATCAACTTCGAAACAAAGCAGAAAAGATTCATAACTTAGCACGAATGTACAGCGTACGAGAGGGTATTTCACGCGCCGATGACTACCTCCCAAAACGTCTTTCTGAGGAGCCGTTAAAGACAGGTGCTTCAAGCGGGGCTGTGATAAGCAGAAAAGACCAAGACAAAATGCTTGATGAATATTATGCGCTTCGCGGGTGGGATGATCAAGGTATACCCACCCCAGAGACAATTAAGCGATTAAATTTAGATTCTATATTGTGAGAAATAATATTTATCAAAATTTGTTCCCTTTTATCGTATATACTCTACTTCGTTTCTCACGCTTTTTATTTAGTGAATTATTTGGCAAAGATATTATACTTAGTTGAACCTTAAAATATGTAGAAATCATTCATAAAATTCGAATTATTTACGAATTGTTTCCCTACTCAAAATTGGTAACTGATGAAGGATTTAAATGGACGCAGAAGAAATCAGAGCGCTCGGAGGAAATAGTAAGGCAGAACTACGAACTAGGGCTTTAAAAATACTTAAAATGATTGGCAAAGCTCATCCTTCAGCTAAGAAACGAGTATTAATTCTTTTACAGAGATGGATTACTGATAATAACCCCTACTTACGACGTACGACTTTACTCTCCGTTGGTGACCTCTTCAAAAACAAACCAGAAGTGTTGGTGAGATTTTCGGAGATAGGTATTAATGATCCTTCCTGGGAAGTCAGAATGGCAACAGCTAAAATCCTCGAACATCTTCCTGCTAGGCACAAGCAACTAAGAGGTATGGTTCGTATCTTGGCAAAGGATAAAACTACGATTGTAAATAGATCTGTGGGTGATATGCTGGCAAAGATCATCAGAAAAGAAAAACAAAAGCCATTGATGGATTTAATTAAGGAATTTGCACAAAGCGATGATAAAAACGAAAGAAAAACCGCTGCTTTTGCACTTAGGGCTATTGAACGTAAAAATATAGAAATTATTGATGTTTTAAACGAATGGAGTCAGGAAAACGATATAAACTTGAAATGGACATGCATTTATGCTTGTAAACTTCTTGCTAAGAAACGCCCCACTGAGGTTTCAAGTATCCTTAATAATATTACACCTGAAAAAAAGCTTGATCGGATTTTTAGTAAAACACTCAAAGAGTTGGGGCATCCACAATAAGGTTTTACAAAACTAGAAGCTGTGGATATAGCGCATTATTTGAGTTAAAAGGCAAAACATATCAGAAATAACTGAAAAATAAAAAAAAGAGTTGGCGCATGATAAAGATGCGTTAAATTGGTTTGTATTTATTCTGGTGGTATCTCTTTGAATGTTAATGATAGCGGAATTCTGTTCTTATGATAGATCCAAGCGATTCCGAAGATGATCCAAGCGATGAGCCAGAACACGAATGTAAATGCGAGATTTGCTACACTTACAGCACCTGAGATCGTTGGAGTCATACCGGCATATGCCATCCAGGCTGAAACAATAAATGAGCCTATAGCTGCCCATTGAATCGTGTAGAATGGACCGATTTTCTTTCTTACAATGTCCGGCGCTAATTCAAAGGATTCTTTCATTTTCGTTGGATATATGAACCCAGCTATTGATGCAATGCAATTTCCTACGAACCATCCTGTGATGATGTAAACAAAGAATGCCATAATTGTTGTGTAGATCCATAGTACCATGAAAAGAAATGCCACAACGCCGCAAATGATTAGAGCCACCCATGGTGTTGCAAAGCGCGTATCTACAGCGCTAACCTTTGTAGGTAAGATTCTGTCGAAGCTCCAGCTGAACATCAATCTTGTGCAGCAGTAAACATATGTGAGTCCAGCGGCCCAAGTCATCATCATAAATCCGAGTACAATGATGAAGTAAGCGCCGAGATTATCTGTTGCAAAAATGGCAAGCACTGTAAACCATGGTCCTGTTATCGCTGCTGGCATCGTGTAATACGGGCTTCCATAAACATAGGTTGTACTGATTGCGTTAACGAAAGAGCCGCCCATACCAATATAAGCCGACTGGTAGATCATAAAGGTGAGCAGACCGAAGACTATAACTGCACCTAGAATGGCAATAAACTGTGATCTTCGAACATCTTTAATTTCACCAGCAATGTACACTGACTGTGCAAATCCAAGGAAGTTGATCATTGTGAATGTCACGCCTAGCATGGTCGCTGCAAGTGGAAAAACGGTCATTAGTGGCAGTCCATACGTATTCGCCACATCGTTTCCCGCAGCAATGGTTCCTGCATAGGTCATATCACCAGGGATGGAAGATGCATCAAAGTTCGCAGCATACTGTGCGGGTGTTATACTTGCAAAGACTGCTGTAAAAGTGACAATACCTGCCACAATAACGAAGAATGCAATCGTTAACACCCTAGCGTTCCATTTTGATCCAAGTGCTGCAATCATTGAAACGATTATGATATAGACTGTTCCGAGTACCATCATCGTGACTGGGTTCAAAATTGCTGCTGCTCCCGTTGGATTCCCCATTTTCACTAAGAGTGGTGCGATCGCATACTCCAAGGTCCAAGGAATCTCCGTTCCAACTAAGCTAATAAGCACAATGAACAGGAAGAAATTCGTCATAAAACCGAGACCTGGATGAACCGTACGGCTAATCCAGATATAGTCACCACCAGAACGTGGTGCAGCCGCCGAATAGAGACTATAGAAAATAGCTATGACCAAACAGATAGGGATGCATATCAGAGCAGTCGTGGGTAGATAAACCCCCGGAAACGTGACTGTCGCCCAGATACCATAGATATAGACCGCTGAAGGAGCCATAACCAATACATTGAAGATCAATGTTTCCCATGCGCTAATGTTTCTAACCAAACCAGAACTTTTTCGAGCAAAGACTTCGCCCATGTGTATTTTCTCCTAATCTTTTTTTTAATAAAGAATATACAATTGGAAACGTTTGTTTGTGGCGCTATCTAGTATTTATAACTTTTTATGATTAGTTAGACAAATAAACTTGAAATAAATTAAGTGTTCATATGAGTGGCATGTTTCAAGAAGCGAAGTACAGATTTTAAAGCCAAAATAAATTTAAGACCATAGTTAGTATAACGTGGTATACTTTTGGTAGTAATAAAGGAAGGATGGTTAAAATGGGTATTCCTAAAGAAGAATTTAGTGAAAGAATCGCAAAAGTAAAGATGATGATGGAAAAAACGGAAATAGGTTATTTAATCGTTTCTTCGATCTCAGATATGAGATATCTCTCAAATTATACACTGCTTGCCGGAGCAGCCAATGTACTTATACCAAGAGAAGATGAGCCTGTATTGTTGATAGATCAAGATTGGGATCTTTTACGTGCCAAAGAGGTATCAGCAATTCCAGATACGCGAGCCACATCAAACCTTGCATTAGGTACCCCTGAGATCATGGAAAGCACTTATGTCGAAGGTAAGATAGGAGTTGTTGGCTGGAATGTGTTCCCCACACCCATCTATTTGGCTATAAAGAAAGTATTGCCGAAGGCAGACTTTGATGACGCTACTGAAATTTTAGCAAATATGAGAATGGTTAAAAGTCTCGCAGAAATAGCATTCATAGAGAAGGCATCAAAGATAACCGATGAAGGAACAAAAACTATCACGGATGCCATTAATCCTGGAAAAACAGAAATGGAAGTAGTACTTGCAGGTGAAGTGGCTATGAAGTTAGCAGGTGCGCGAGAACTTTCTTTTCCGACAGTCCTCGGATCGGGAGCGAGAACTGAGACTATAGTTCCTCAACCGACTGAAAAGAAAATAGAAAAGGATGATCTGATTCTGATGGATCTTGGCGGTAGATATAATGGATATTGTGCAGACATGTCGAGAGTAAAGATGTGTGGAACGCCTACACAAGAGCAAAAGGATCTTTATGAAGTTGTCATGCAAATGTATAATAAAGCTATTCAGGCAGTAAAGCCTGGGGTAAAGGCAAATGAAGTACATGAAATTGCGAAACGTGTTGCACAAGAAGCAGGTTATGGAGAATATTTTGTCCATCTGATTGGGCATGGACTAGGGCTAGATGAACATGACCCTCCTTTTCTTGAAACGGAACCCATTGAACTGGTTCCAGGCATGGTTCATTCGATCGAGCCAGGACTTTACAAACCTGGAGTCGGTGGTATCAGAGTGGAGGATACAGTTCTAGTGACCGATACTGGTCGAAAAGTATTAACTTCATTTGACAGAAGCCTTTAACTACAACATAATAGATCCTGATGATTACAAATATTATCAGGACTTCTTTTCCTAATTTTTTTAGAAAATCAAACAAGCGATACTGAATTTTCTTCTCTTTCAAAACGACTGCTTTTAACAGACAAGAAGTCTTAGAAATTCAATATGTCTAAAGATAGTTAAAGGTTGAAAAAAAAGTAAAAAAAAGGTTGAAAT
>JAEORY010000282.1 GCA_016840645.1 Candidatus Borrarchaeota archaeon
TCCACAAGGGGCCGCCAAATTTTGTAGTTCGTTCTTCATAAGCATCAGCTAGTTGACTTTACTATTATATCTAAGTTAGGCAATATAATGAAATATGTCGTCAGTAAAAAAAGAAATAAAATTAAGGCCTCATCACGTTTGGGGACTATATGACATTCAGGAAAATACTGAACGCTATTTTCTCCCCGATGAAGAATATATAGCTAATTGGAGAGAGCAAGAAGGAGAAATCAAATATACTGAGAAATTGATATTGCATGGCAGGGATACAATTAGATCTCTTTATGAAAATCCAGATTATGAGTTCATATATGTTGATGGAAAAACTGAAGTCGATACAATCTGTATAGAATGCAATACTTTCGAGGAATGCCATAATCCTGAAAGCGACTCATTTCACAACGCCCAAAAATGGGACGAAAGCGCATTAAATGAGATGCCCTTTTTGAGTATGATGGAATTCGGAAAAAAATACACTTTGAATAAGTTCAATGAAATTCGAGATGTATTTCATAAGGTATAAGCAAATCATAGACTCTGAAAAACAATCTCTCCTTTTTAAGAAACCATTTGATTACCGTTTCTTGACGAAATAAGCGCTTAGATGCGATAGGTTTTAAAAAACAAGCTAAATTGGCTTAACTGGTATCAAATTCTTAATAATCAGTTTTGTTAATGCAAGAAAGGGTTTTTTCAAATTGGATCCACTTTTCGAAGACGTTTCAAAGAAGTATAAATCCCTTTCCATCGCAAAATTGCGTCCTTCTTCTTCTTTAACAACCCTGAAATTCTCAAGATCCTTCTTTGTTGCAACTAAAACTATTGGAATGTTTCCGCAATAATTCTCAACATTTCTAATCCACTTTGGAACATTCTCAAAGGATGCTCTTTTTGTAATATCGTAGCAGCAGAGAGTCCCAAGAGCACCTCGATAATAAATTGGACTCACATATTGAAAGCGTTCCTGACCTCCAGTATCCCAGATCTGCAGTTTGCAAACGCCCTGCTTTATTTTTAGAAATTTTATCGAAAGGTCTACACCTAATGTCATTTTGTATTTTGACTGAAATTTTCCTGTGATAAGTTTTTGTGTAAGCGTTGTTTTTCCTACTGCGCCGTCCCCGACGACAATAATTTTGAAGAGATAATCTACTGTCATTGAAATCCCCTATTAGAGCTCTTTCTATAAGTTTACCATCGAGTTTTTGTCTTTAACTCAATTATAAGCTACAGTCAACTATAGATTTTTAATATATTTTTTTATCAATAATTCTTTAATTAACTACCTTTAAAATAGAAATATATATTTTCTGAGAGAAATCTCAACAATAACTGAAATATTTGCAACAATCTTTATGAAAACTCTATAAATTCTGTGCACCTAAAAGTTAGATAGTTCTATCTAACCTCCGCAAGAAGGCTCTATCCGCCAGGCTGGAGCTGAATTGCGGTAGATTAGTTGTTGTTTTCAAATGTAAATACCAAGCCTTTTCCATATTTCAACAACTCCACCTTTTTGATCGAGGTGTTGACGACCGCTCCATGTGAATCGCATAATCGTACCCATATTCCATAATTGAATACGCCTTTAACTTTGTATGGTTTTCCATTATAAGTTACCACATCGTGGGGTTTCAACTGGTACCTCTGTCTCCTAATTGACGGCTTAAATCCCTTTCTATTCGTCTGTAGAGCACGATTATTGCGCCTCACTTGCAGCACCTCGTAAGGTCGGCAGCGTTCTTGGCTAGTTCCGCCGGCAATTACGAACGCGTCATTAACATGTGACTTTTCTAAACCTAACTTATTGCGCTGGTATTTGGTGATGCATCCGTAAGTATACTCTGCAGCTAACTGCTCTACTATCCTCCAACGAATAGTATTCAGACAGGCTGGTGCTTTAAGCGATTTCTTTGCCTGTTGCTGGATGTGAGGGTAACCAAACTCCTCGGCGGTCTGATCTCCTTTTTTAAGGTTACATTTCCTACTTGCGATCGTCAAATTCGACACTCGATTGCTCCCACCTAGGCTTGTCGGGACGATATGCTCGACTTCTAAGGGCACATTTGTGTTACCACAATAGGCACATTTTCGTCCCCATTTGTCTAACAGGTATGCTTTGACTTCGTAGCCTTGAAGTTCGCCCTGCTGATATGCTACGCCTGTAATTTCTGGGTGCTGCATTTTATGTGCATCGAAATTCGCCACCTCTACCCTTTTGTAGGTGATCGGTAGTAGCGTTGCAAGTTTAGTGACTAATCGAATATATGAGTCAAATCTGTGCCGATTACTAGGGGCTAGCCATCCTTCAGGTCGTGTTCGGTTATTAAATCGAGGTGGTCGATACCCTAGTCTACCTGTACGAGTGCGACGATACCTCCGTCTGTCTTTTAGTTTTTTAGACACATCTTTGCGAAGCTTCAATGTTCCACTGATGACTTCTAACGTATCGGTCTTGGCATTAAATCCAATTTTCGTAAATCCTATATCCACTCCCAGTTTAATCGGTTGCCTAGTTTCTCCGGTGGCATAGTTCAACTGAATAGTAAAAGGACATCGCTGAACAACGTGTGCCTTTCCTTCTTGTAATAACTTCTTTCCTATGTGTTGTGTGGTAGGCATGAGCGGTTGCCCCCTGATGTTTACCACATAGATAGATACTCTCAAGTCCTATCTCCTCCTTTAACTGGCGTTACAGGAGGTTGGTTCTCTTCGCCAAGGTTATCAGTCAGTACTCTATGGTTATCACTGAGAGTTTCCTCTCTGTTTAAACCACCATTTACAGAGCAAGGGACTAGAGAAGCATCCTGTGGTGTGTTCTTTAACTCTCCTGATAACGTGGATATCGTCATACACTATATGACCTCTCTTAGGCTAATCAACTAATTACTCTTGCTCCTCACGGAACAAGCCCCCTCCGTCAGGGTGGGGTAATTGACCTTCTTCAAATCGTTCTTCTTCTGTTTCAAATTCCTTGTCTTCTAACATACGAGTTGCCAGATTATTCTCTGTTGCTTCCACTTCATATCTTACAAGATAGAATTTTCTCATTTTGTTTTCGCTTCACAGTATAACATAAAGTTGATGATGGAGAAGATCTGAATACATTGTAATCAATTAATTTATAAAGCCCGCTTTTCAAGAACTTTTTACAAAAAAGTTTTAATCGCCATATAAAAAAATTCGTTAAGTATAAGAATGAATTATGACTTTAAATCGACAGACGATGTCGGATCTTCAACAAATGTATCTGGTTCAGCATTGAATTAGACAATAACAACTTCTAGTAAATAATAGATTATCAAAACTAAGCATTTGATGAAGTTATTCTTTCAGTTTAGGTTGTCATTCTGTTCTTCTTTTAAGGTTTTAATGGTAAGAATATGTGCTGTAACTCCAACGGCTATTATAATTAAGATTATCTGCACTATCAGAAGGTTTACAACAAAATATATTGAAAATCCTATAGTAAGCCACAAAAATGATATAGACAGAAGTTTTACTTTGAGAGGGATACCTAGTCCTTCGTAATAATTTCGAATATAACTACCAAACCATTTATTGCTAATTAACCAATTGTATAGTTTTTTTGAGCTTCTAAAATAGCAATACGCTGCAAGCAAAAGAAATGGCGTTGTAGGTAAAAGTGGTATAAAGATTCCAATGATTCCAAGTCCTAAAGAAAGAGTTCCGGTAACAATTAATGCACCTTTAAATAATCTCTGTCTCAGTGTTAAAATCATAACGGCATCATTGCTTCGATTTTCTTCACTTTGACCCATAGTTCCACCATCATTTTAAGTAATCTCTATAATTCTCCAGTTTTCATATAGGTTTCAATCTTTTTTGCGATTTCTTCTTGTTCTCTCCAATTACCATAGACAATATCCTTTGAGAGCAGTTTTTTTATCATTTTTCGAATATTTTTATCTATTTTCCCAGCTGGTTTTTTTGCAAAAGGTGTAAGCGGTAAAGGCATGAATGTATGGGCATGAATTCTTGCTCCCATCTTCACTAAGTCACTCATGACCTTTATTGTTTGGTAAATATCTTCTTCGGTCTCTTCTGGTAATCCAAAAATAAAATCTACATTTGCTTTAAGGCCTTTTTTCAATGTGAGTTCAACTGCCGTGTATACGTCTTCAACGGAATGGTCTCTATGACATAAATCCAAGATTCTTTGGCTTCCATGTTGTGCTCCAATTATTAAGTTATCATTGTGGGCATATTTTAGAACTAAATTTATTGTTTCATTAGTAACATGTTCGGGTCTGACCTCTGAGGGGAAGCTCCCTAAAAAGAGTCTTCCAGTTTCAAAGATTTTACTAACATTACTCAGTAATTCTTCTAATTTCGTGAGGTTTAGTGTCTTACCGTCTGGCGAGCCGTAAGAAAACGCGCTGGGGGTTATGAATCGTAAAAATGTGAGATTTCTGGCGTTCATAATCCTCACATATTTGCAAATTTCCTCTATACTTCGATGTCTGACCCGACCTCCAAAGAGGTATGGCGTTTGACAGAAATAGCAGTAATAAGGACACCCTCTCGTTATCTCGATGTAACCAAACTTATTATGCTTGACAGCAAAAGGCGGATATCTGTCTAACTCAATGGGTTCCCTTCGACCGGTATAATGATATTCGCCATCATCATTAATAAAAGCGATTCCTTTTACTGTTCTATAATCTTCATTTTTATCGATCTTTTGCAGCAGTTCGATTAATGTTTCTTCTCCTTCCCCTCTTACAACTATATCGAATCCCACTTTTTTGAGTGTTCCCAATGGATCTCCAGTCGGATGAGGGCCCCCTGTTATGTATAGAAGCTTGTTACTGTATGTCTCTCTCAATTTTCTGTTTAATCTATAAGTATCCCACAGTTGAGGTGTACAAAATGAAATTCCAACAATCACCTTTTCATGTTTCTTGATGATATTTCTTAGTTCTGAGATCAATTCAATTTCGCGGTTTATGAAATAGATACTGAAATTGTCAAAATACTCCTTTGTCTCAAGAGCCCCTGCTAATGCATTAAAACTAAATCTGGTATGCTTAGTATAAAACAGAACTAAAGCCATGTTTTTTTCCATAATGAATCATCCTTTTTCGAGTTGCAGCGTTCAGTTGTAAACGATCGACAGAGCCAGATTTTTAATCTTAAATTTTGCTGCCAAAGTTTGAAAGCATGTGCTTTGTTCAACCATGATATACTTTTCTAACTGGCCAAGAGATTTCGATTCCTTCTTCGTCATATCTTGCTTTAAGTTCCTTTATGAATTCATGTATAATGTAGGCTCTTACCCCAAAAGAATCGATTTTTAAAAGCACTCTAAAATTAATGTTTGAGTCACCAAAGGTGTGGTACCTGATAAGGGGATCAAAGTCTTTAACTGCGCCTGGCGCTGTTTTTTGAATCCTTCTTGCAACTTCTAGTGTCACTTCCTCAACTATCTTTAAATTTGATCCATAGGCGACGCCACATTCTACGATAACTAGCATCGCGGGTACTGGTAGCGCGTAGTTTATGATTAGGTTTTCAACAAGTTTTGAATTGGGGACAATGATAATTGTATTTAGTAATGTTCTAACTCTTGTTGATCTCCACCCAATGTCCACGACATATCCTGCAATATTTCCTTCCAGTTCAATAAAATCGCCAATCTTAATAGGTCTGTCTGAAATAAGATGTAGACCTGCAAAAAAGTTAGAGAGTGTGTTTTGAAGAGCAAGACC
>JAEORY010000283.1 GCA_016840645.1 Candidatus Borrarchaeota archaeon
AACAGATATTCAAAGACATCATTTGCTATATCACCGGTTTTAAAGCCTTGGTTTGCAAAACTATATTTATGCCCTATTTGATATACGTCGACTTTCTTTTTAAATTCTTTCAACAGAGATGCGAGTTCATTTTTAGTAGGAAGCGCATTTGAGGAATAGGACACTACAATTATTGAATCTTTGAATCTCTCAAATAATTTTTCGAATGCATCGTAAACAGTGCTAAGAGAACTGAATGGAGTTTCATACTTTTTGAACTTCTTTGTTTGAGTATGTTTTTGAATATCTAACCCAATCCAGTTTCTACAATATCCTTCAACAAAATGATATCGGCGTGTATAGTCATTGTCTGAACGTGGACTAAAATATGGTGGGTCTATGTATACTAAATCAGCTTTTACGTCTAATACAAATGCATCTTCATTAAACGCTTTATTTTTACGGTTGTTTGTAAATACCGCGTTATTAAATGAATCAATATTATTTAAAAAATGATCTTGTAATGATAATTGTAAGTCTTTCCGGCCATCATCATATCTATTCCCAACATATGTAAATACTCCTCGTGGACGCTTTTTTAGACAGGCACGAGTTATTGCAGCTAAAGCTAATGATTTTTTTACCGGTGATTCGAGAAGTGTAATATTTGTACGTAGATTATCTAAAAAGTGGTTTTCATCATCTAAGAAATACAATCCTTTAAAAGTTTTATAAATAAAATCATCACTTTTATCATTTGAACTAAGTAAAATTTGCATATCTGATTCAGATAGTGTTTCTTTATTATTCATAATTATGGCGTTTGCAAAATGATAACAAAATGTTAGAAAATCATTTGAGATTACTTCTTTCCCTTTTTGTTTAAACATATAAGACACACATGTACTGCCCGAGAACAAATCCAATACTGAAGTGAAGTTAATATCTTTGACGGCCTCCCAAATATGAGGTAGCACAGTGTATTTACTACCCATAAATCGGGTTCCCGGGAAGTTTTTTAATAGTGGAGTTTCGGCTTTTTGCAATACAGAATATTTAGTAGTTTTCTTTTTAGGTTTTGTCGCAGAGATAATTAAATCTTGTCCTTTATTTCTTTTCGAAGGGTCTTTATTTATCAATCTTAATGATTCTACAATTGAATATTCGAAATCATTGTATAACTGCCTAACAACCTCACAATTTGAATTAGTTAAGAGTACAAAGCACCCGATTTCAGCATAATGTCTAAAAATATTAGCAAGCTCTATATGGTCTTCTTCATAAAAAAACTCTTTTGTATATCTTTTGAAATCTGAATACCGGGAAACTGGATAATAAGGTGGGTCAAAATAGATAAAATCACCCGGCTTTGCATACTTCTTAAGTGCTTCTTTATAATCCATACACTCAATTACAGCATTCTTTAATGCCTTGTTTGCATTAATAAGCCTTGGCTCGTCACATATTGTTGGATTTTTATACCGCCCAAAAGGTACGTTAAACTTCCCCTGTTTATTAACCCGGTATAATCCATTATAGCAAGTTCGGTTTAAATATATGAACCGAGCGGCTCTTTCTACTTTTGATAAATTGGTAGGGTCTTGCTCTCTGACTTCATAATAGAACTGTTCGGAATTAAGGAAAGTCTGTAAGAGGGTAATGAGATTATTAACGTCTGTTTGAACAATCCGAAAACAATTAATTAATTCTTCATTAGAATCTATTAGAATTGCTTTTTTTGGTTGCAAATGGAAAAAGAATGCACCACCGCCTAAAAACGGCTCTATATACCTGAAATAATTACGAGGAGTATAATTTGTTAAACGGTCAAGTAATTGTGTTTTACCACCTGCCCATTTCACAAAAGGAGCCACTTTATTATTTTTAGTTATCACAGCCATAGCAAATTCACTTAGATTTCATTATTGATAGTACCGAAGATGTGTACACAGTTATATCTGCATACCCTCATGGTCAACAAGCCACTCAATAAGTGCTTCTTTTCTTACAAATACACGTTTTCCAACTTTGATTCCAAGTCCAATTTTCTTTATCAAATTCAGGGCTTTATTCAATCTTAGTCTTTCATCATTGTTTTTCGAAGTAATTTGAAAAATCTTTGCAATGTCTTCTGGAGTCAGCATATCAGGGTAATCTTCAAGCATTTAGTCCAATCACCAGTTTCTATCAATTTCTTTCATTCTACTGTCATTTTTCCTTGATGTCTACTTAATGAATAATAACTATGCGATTATTAATCAATTAAAATTAATTATTGCAAAATAATATGAAATGGTATATATTAATATATAATAGTATAAAATAATATTTTTAGGAAGAATAAATGAACTCTATTCAACTAAGAGAACTGAAGACGTTACGTAAAATGAAGAGAAATGTCCAAAAATTGAAAATTAATACCATCCCACAGAGAGTTATCAAAACACGTATTCTTAAAAACCTTGAGGAAAAAATCGACAATATCAAACAGGTGCAATTACCCAATCCCAAGTATCGAGTAATAAGAAATCTCAAACTTACAAATAGACCCCTATATAAGAGATTTAACGGGTGGATATGATTATGGAAAAAACACTTATTACTCAAAATGAAATAAAACAGTATTCCATCGACTGGAATTATCATATGCAGAACTTTTTATTTAGGCGGCCCAAGTTTGGTAACAATCCTAATTCGCCACATACCTATCGTACGGCTCTTCAAGCATTCTTCCGATACATGCAGGAAAATCACATTACTATTCCGCTACCTGATGACGTATTAGGATTTATCGGAAAACTCAGGGGAACTCACTATTCACAATTTACAATTTGCCTGTATAGCACAGTATTAAAAATGTTTTTTGCCTATCTTGACCAACACGTTGAGAATGGTCACGAAGTTCATGTTTTTCCAGACATTTGTAAGGCAGCAGATATTCGACTTAAAAGGCCAAAAAAGGTTCATACGAGAGATAGGCTTACATATGATGAGATTCATCGACTTAAAGTCTTTATCAATTCATTAGAGGGTCAAAAAGGACAAAGAGACCGACTGCTTACAAAACTGAGTCTTTATGGAGGGCTACGTATCTGTGAACTATCCCGACTCCAAAGACAAGATATGGTACAAGACGGAAATCATTACAAAGCTTTTCTGCATCGTAAAGGCCGTAGCTCTCGCAGAGCCAATGATTATGTTTTCATTCCCAAAGAACTGTTTGAAGATATTGAAAAATATTCAGGTGAATACAATCTTCATAACTACATCTTTACTGGTATAGGCTATCATAGCACTCGTTCATCCCATCTCACTGCTCAAAGAATAAGTGATATAATAAATGGAATCCTAAAGGGTGCTGGTATCAAACGTGCATTAATCTGTCCGCATTCCTTAAGACACACCTATGCCTCCGAGTTCATCCGTAGGTACAAAGATGTTTATCTCTTAAAAGATGCCCTTGGTCATAGTGATGTAAACACTACCTTGATTTACTTACATGAAGAAAACCGATATAGACAGTTAGCTCCAGTCATTGAGTACTAAAGAGATGTATACCATTCTTGAACAATAGAATAACTACTGTATTATTACATGATGGCCATTACTATCCATTCTGTGATTTAATATCTTCGACAAGAATCTTTATCATCTCATCACAAATCCCAGTTTTGTCATCTAAGTTAGTATTTAGTAACGGAGAAAATACAAGAGGACCGCCACGGGGAACTAAGGAGAAAAAACCCAGAAAGCGGCCCTCTCCGCAAACGACCGTAAAGCTTGACAAATAGAAGAGCGGCGGCGATCTCCCGGAAAAGGTATAAAACCGGGCACGGCGGCGAGTGCGACCGCATAAACACACCGCCACATGACACCTCTCAAAAACAGCGTTATAACGGCCTCTCACTGCGTTTTTGATAGGGTCCCGGCATTAAAACACCGTGTCCATTTCCTCATGTATTTTCGTAATTCTCCGCAATTGCCGCTATGATCTCGTCATAATCGACTTTATCGATCTCGCCATTTTCAAGCATTAAGTCCGCTTGCTTCACAAGGTTCTGGTGTTTCTTTAGGTTCTGTTCAAGCTTGTCTTGATAGCCCTGTTTATATTTTGAGCCGTGTGCTACTCCGTTGACATAGATCACGTTCTTTGTATCCTTTCTTTCGAGTCCTGATATTTAGGCCGATATTCCTTTAGGAGTTTTTCCGCTCCGTCAATCAGAGCTTTGTCATCGATCTCACCCTTGATATATCGAGCCTCAAGCTCCAAGCCCTTTTTCCTCAGCTCCTTGAACGTCTTTACGATATTCTGGTGCCGGTAGTGAGCTCTCTCGAATGAGGCCGGAAATAGGTCCCGATAATCCGCTGTGAATTGCTTGAGCTCGTCACGTTTCGCTTTTACTTTCGGGTTTGTTTCCTGCAGTGTCGGGTGATACCCGAAAGAATTACGAGGCTTTGCATGGAACTGCGTTTTTGAAATCTTAGTTCCTCCGCCGGTTTTTCCCATTGAATCGGTAGTGTACCCCATTTTTATGTCCTCCAATTTTCCTTGTTATCAAATGCAACTGCTATATATTGCACGGTCCCTCCAATAGCTCACAAGAGAAACTCATTAGTGCAAGATCTTATAGCGTGTTTTTCCGCTTGCTCCTCCGGAGGAGCTCACCTTTCGCTCGCTCTGCACTGGCCCTTGACGGAGCGTTGTGTTTCCGGTCCTGTTCCTGATAGTGGAGCTCTGCGGCCCGGACCTTTTCTCTCTGTTCCCTCGCTTTTTGTCTCCTCCTCGCTTGCCGCTCATTTAATGCTTTCATCTTGTCACGCATTTTCTTTCTCCTCTATTTTCTCGGCCTTGAGAGCCTTAATTTCTTTCTCCAATTGTCTTATCTCTTGCCAGTGTGGGTCTTTCTCCCTGTCCGCATCCGTCACACCCCTTTCCGCCTCAAGCTTTAATATTTCCTGTGTTATCTTCTCAATATCTTTGTCGAGTATCGCTATGGCCTCCTTATGCGACAATTTAGAGAGCTTTCGAATATATCCCTCCTCAGCATTCTCTTTTCGTTTCCTGCGGAGCCTTTCGAGTGTGCCGAAAATCGATCTATGTATCGCCATTCTCTACTATCTCCCTCGCCGCTTTCTCCTCCCAATCAAAAAGCGGACTTTTCTGTCCATAGTTTCGATGATCTTTTCGAGACAAAATCCATTGTGCTGTTTTCGGGTTCTGTAGAGCATCGTTGAAAACTACCATATGCAACCGTGCTATACCGTTCGCTTTCGATCTCCGGTAAGTCTCCGAAAAAGCCGAAAAAAGTGTGTTTTGCTCGTTCTCTCCTCGCCGCAACCAATCATAAAACGTGGAGGAGGGTATCCCCAAAGCATCTTGAATTACAGAATCAAAATGTGCTTGCTCTAACATCTCCGAAACTTGCTGTATTATTCGCGGTGTGAGCGTTGTATTTCTCCCCACTATTTCGACCTCGCTTTTTGCTTTTCCGGTGCAATGCCATTGATCTCGGAGCGTTTCTTGTGACGGCATATCTCCTCGATCTTTCCGCTATTCTCAATGCGGCGAGTGCCAAAATATCTACACCGTTCGAAGAGACAAAATCCGGCCTCGGCCCCGACAATTTCAGAGCCTCGCCACCATGAGAATATTGGACAATACAAGCCGTCTTTCATTCCGGCCCCTCACTCGAAGTAACGATTTTTAATACATAGATTTTATTCCTTCTGGTAATGGTTC
>JAEORY010000284.1 GCA_016840645.1 Candidatus Borrarchaeota archaeon
CCAAAAGTGCGGCTTCAGCATTCATGGTACCTCCCGCACCAATAAAAAGTGATGAAAATGCAAGTAAACTTGCACCATCTATGGCTTTGTCCAAAACTGTAATTTCTTCACCTAACGCTTTTTTTAATTCTAAATGTTGTTTGTCGTAACGCGGGATCATCACAATCTGAAATCCAGGATATTCCTGAGAAATATTCTTTATAATTGGGACAGTAATTGAAATTTGACTAGGATCTAAATCAAGCAAGTATGAGGCCTTTTTTTCTTCAGTCCTAGCGACTATAATAGGTTTATCTAGGTTAAGCCCTAGCTCCTCAACAATATGAATGTTGGGCGAAAATCCTTTTAACCACGCAATTGGATCAAGTCCATTGTATTGAATTATTTTATCTCGTGCTATGCCGATTTTTAACCATGCTCTTATTGGAATTTGTTCTGGGGTAAACAATCGTTCTGATAAAGGTGGACTTGTAAGTCGTGCTACTGCAATAGAATGAGGTGAATCATTCACTGTAAAATGAGGAATTGCTAGGCCTAAAGCCACACGAGATAATTCAGGTGAGGCGAAACCTAATGCGCATGCAATCTTTTTAGTTGAAATATATTTAGCTAATTCAATAATGCGTTTTGCACTTGCGATAAGCTTTCCTTTTAGAGAACGCCCCCCATGTTGTCCTATGATTTTTGCATCAGTGTCAGTTAATTCAAGCATTCGAATAACTTCGCTATATTCACGCGTTGTTCTTATTATTTCAAAACCATCTTTTTCGAGTTTTTCAGTAATGCTTCTGAAAAATAATACTTGTTTTGGCGTAAGATAGTCGACCCAAACTGATAAATTCATTGAGCTACCACACAAATTTGTTATTCCTAACTAATAATTACACGCACGCATAATTTTTAAAGGATTTCAGTAGACTATTCTTGTAAGTATTAGGAGGTTCTATGATGAGAAGAAAACTTATGGAGATCCTCGCCTGTCCGATATGCAAACATCATCCACTTGATTTGCATGTATTCGAAGAAATGGATGAAATTGAAGAGGGAGTTCTTATTTGTTCCAATTGCAGTAGATGGTACCCTATAATTGAAACTATTCCTCACATGCTTCCAGACGATTTACGCGAGGGAAAAGACGATCTTGAATTTATGAAGAAATTTAAGGACAAAATTCCAGAGGAAACGCTTGAAAAAGGAAAGCCCTTCCATATTTAGAGCGTTTCGTGTCACTCATATAATAATTGTAGCCTTTCTGAGATGCGGATTTCTATTGTGATTTAGATAACCTTTTTTTAATTTATTGATATGGCTTTAAATTGCTTGAAAAAGTGATAGCCCGGCCCAGATTCGAACTGGGGTTTTCGCGAACTATCGTAACACAGTTAGATAATTCTCAGCGAGTCCAAAGCCCACTATGCTTGGCCAATCTGCAATGGGATAAAAATCATCCACATCGCTACACCACCGGGCTATTCGTATTATAAAAAGGCAGTGTAAGATTTTTCTTCTTTTACAGTTATTTAAAAATGTTGTGAAAGGTCATAGTTTCATCTTAATATAGTTCTCATAGAAGCGAAAAATTAAGAGAATGTAAGTTTGATGTTATAACAATGTCTTTCAAAATAGGATTCCATGTAAGCATTGCGGGTGGTATTGATAAGTCAGTTGATCGCGCTTTAAAGATAGGTTGTACGACTTTCCAGATTTTCACTCGTAATCCCCGGTCATGGATCTTCAAAGAATTAGATACCAATGTTTCAAAAGCCTTTGTTAATAGATGTAAAGACGCTAACATTGGCCTTAAGTTTGCTCACATGCCATATCTACCTAATATAAGCAGTCCAGAAGATGAAATTTATCAAAAATCAGTCCAAGCTTTAATAGAGGAACTTAAGCGCTGTGACGCTCTTAATATTCCCTATCTTGTAACTCATTGTGGCAGCCATAAAGGAAAAGGTTTTGAGATTGGCCTACGACAAATCTGCAACGCAATTGAAGATGCGTATGAACAAAGTAAGAGTAAAACACAACTTCTACTGGAAAACACAGGCAGCAGCAAAGCAAGCATGGGTAACAATTTTGATGAATTAAGAAGGGTTGTCGAATCTTTAAGCAATCCGACAAGTCAGATGATTGGTTTATGTTTTGATACCTGTCATGCTTTTGTTTCAGGTTACGAATTAAGAGAATCTAAGGAAGTTGATAAACTCGTTGTTGAAATTTTAGATACAATAGGCCCAGATCGTTTGAAACTGATTCATGCCAACGATGCGAAATATAAGAAAGGATCCCATCGTGATCGCCATGAACATATAGGTGAAGGTCATATCGGAATAAAGGGTTTTAAAGCCATCTTAGGTAATCCTGTTCTAAGAGGGCTTCCTTTTATCTTAGAAACCCCCAGGGACTATCTAGGGGTCGAAGCCGATTTAAAAAATCTCCGTACAATGCAAAAACTTCACCAAGATTTAAGCAAGAAATAGACGAATGATCTGAAATGACGTGAATGTGTTTAAGAAGTTATAAGCGCATCTCGTCTAGTTGAAATGAGTTTAGGTACATAAGAAGTAAGTTCGCGAACCTATCGTATCTCTTCACGCAATTCTAGAATTATTCGGTCTATTTCTCGCATTGACTTTTGCAAATCGCGTGCATAATCCTTTCTAAGGCGTTCATAAGTAGTACGTGTGATTTTCTTGCTTCTATAGCGTTCAATTAAACGCTTAGTGTTTTCGCGCACTGAATCTATCTCAGTTTCTTTTATTTCGATCTTGTTGATCGACTCGGCGTACCTCCCGCCAAGTTTAATCATTTCACGTTTCGAGTTAAGTAATTTCTGTGTAATTTCTGCAAGCTTATCTTCATAGAGTTTCTTACGTTTGGCATAGTCGAATTTTTTGATCTTCTTTCGCTTTAAATCGTTGGCTAACTGTCTTAGTTCCAATTGAAGTGCAGTTTTTTCGTCGTAGAGCGAACAAAAAGTCTTAACAATAGGTATCGCAGGCGCTGGGAGCACTTCAGGCCGAGTACTTGGCAATAGAAACGGTCGAATGAACCTACTACTTACTACATAAAGCAAACCAATAATTCCTACAACTAAAGAGAGAAAAAGACCCCGTGAATACATGAATATCTCAGGGAAAGTATACTCGACATATATATATCCGAATGCGATCGCCGCGTTTTGCCCGCTGGCTTGCAAAACATATGCTGTTTTACCGTTAGTTTGATAGGTTGAATTGATATTATAAGGTCGAGCTGTTTTAAAGGAACTGCCTTGTGGAAGAATAACTGTTAACTTGAATGAATCCACAGGAATATCACTAGCTGAATAACTCCATGTTTTGAGAACATACCTTCCGTTCTCAATTTGGGTGTAATTCTCAAGACCGACGCGATAATTCAACCAGAACGAATATTCCTCTCCTCCTCCACCTACACGATATCTCAGGTTTAATGTAATGTTTACAGGCTTTTCAAGATCAACAGATTCAACTGTACTAATTGAAAGGTTACCTACAGAATCGTGAGCACGAATCTGATCAGCGCCTGGTGGGAGTGAGATTTTGATTCCCTTTACATTCGTTTGATTTAAACCAACATTTTTTAGAGTTTGTGCCTCTCTTACGTAGATATAGCCCCACGGATCGATTTCTAATTCTCTTTGAGCAGTAATGAATTTTAATAGGGGACTGTTGCTTTGGTACCTCACAAAGAATAATTCACTTAAAGCAAGCCCCTTTATGTCTTGCTTTGAATAAATGAGTTTACCACCTGTAATTTCATCAGGCATTGGATTAAATTCGAGAGTACCAGGCACATTAATACCATCGAAAAACTTGACATTTACCGTTGCTTTTTCTGTGAAATAGGGGGACAGAGGGTAAAGACGAAATGTAGCTTGGAGATACTGGGTCGTAGTAGTACTTCCTAACTTGTCTGGCTTAATCGAATTAGCGAGCGCAGTTACAACTGTAAAAGAATATGACTCGGATGATTCAACAGATTTAGTATAGATGAGGGGCTGATAAATGAAATGTCCTTCGGTTGTCCTATTTCCCATAGCTAAAGCTGTGCGGTTTGCATCATAAGCTGATAAATGGAATATTTTGTTAGAATCTTCATTTAAAAAGGCTATTTCACTCCCGTTGATGGCCTTCTTTGCCTCTATTGTATAATTATCCTTTATAACAACTAAACCGTACTGTGTAATTGTGACTTCCCGTTCAACACTTTTATTAATTAAGTCTGATGAGGCCGCAATAGTAACTTCCTTTGTCACAGGAGATGCGGTTGATGGAAGACTGCTGATTGTTGCAAAAATAAAAGTCACTATGATAAACACAATGAGAATTCTTCTCAGTCTCAACCATTTACACGTCCGCTTTAGGTTTAATTAGTGGATTAGTTCTCAGTTTTATAATTAAAAACATTTCGTAACATCATGAAAAAACACTGACATCATCTGATTTATAAAAAAAGTAGTAGCAAAACTATTCCTTCGGAATTTTAAAGTCATCAGGGACTTCTTTGAATATCTTAGCAGGAACACCCGTCACAATTGTCCTTGGTGGTACATCTTTTGTAACAACAGCACCCGCGCCAACAATAGCTCCTTTGCCTACTCTGATCCCAGGGAGAATTGTAGCGTTGGCGCCTATACTCGAACCTGCTTCAATAGTAGGCCCCGTTAGATCATATTCCTTTCTCATGACGTATTTATCATTAGTAAGCGTACAACGAGGCCCTAAGAATACATTATCTTCAATAGTGGTGTATGTAGGGATGTACACGCCACTTTGTATAGAAACACGATCTCCAATTTTTACGTTTCCATCAACAATAGTCCCTGTCCCGATTAGGCTATGTTCACCTATTTCTGTTTCTTCTCTAAGCATTACGTTATGACCTAATTTAGTATAATCTCCGATCTTCACACTGCTGTAAATAACAACTCCAGAACGAATTATGACGTTTTTTCCGATCTGAACTTTTTCGCCCATAACACGATGGAAAACTTCACTTGATCTCATAATCAAATCTAGCTGTGCTACATCAGGATGACCGATGACGACGTTATCGCCAATATAAGTGGCATCTCCAATTTCGGCTTTTTCGTAAATCACAACATTCTGACATAGGCGAACCTTTTTGTTTAACTTGATTTTGCCTACGAGAACACAAAAAGGACCAATGGTAACTTCATCATCGTATTTTACCTTCTTATCAACAAATGCTGTATAGTGGATTTTTGCCGATTGCTCACCCATTTGGTCACCAACATCAGTGTATGGTTGCTAAGGTGATACCGCACCCTTAATCAAATGAAAAATGTTTTGGATCAACTCTCAAACTCTTATAGGTATTTTTCAATATAAGCCTTAATGTTGAATTTCGATTTAAGTCCATTATAACTCATGTACCGAATTTTTCCAAAGACTTTGCGCGATTTCCAAGCCCTGTCATGTACCCCTCCAATGCCCCATGCAATTCCTACATATCCATTGGGGTCTCGCCCGTCAAGTTCATATTTGTCATTAAGGTAAATAGCAATCTCTAAGGCTTTTTCAGGTGATTCTGTCCACTCCAATATTTTTTTTGCCCAATACATTCTCATATAACCATGCATTTTCCCTGTTTGAACCATTTCTATTTGTGCAGTATTCCAGGCATCATCATGAGTTCGGGCATTTTCAAATTCATC
>JAEORY010000285.1 GCA_016840645.1 Candidatus Borrarchaeota archaeon
TAACCGGAAGCACACCATAGACATCTGTATCTGTTATCAAGGCAATACTTGCAAAGCAAATTTCTGCCTCTCGACACAAACAAGCTTCAGAAAATGCTGTCATACCGACACAAGACCATCCTTGTGACTTGTAAAATAACGATTCTGCACGCGTGGAGAATCTTGGCCCTTCCATACAGACATATGTGAACATTTTTTTCTCTTTTTCCTCTTCTGGGGTAGGATGGACAACAACTTCATTATTTGGCCACAGTTCACGTGCAGTATCAAGAACTACACGTCTCAATTCATTACAAGTTGGATCTGAAAATGGTACATGTCCTGTTAGTCCTCCTTCATAGAAGGATAAAGGTCGACGTATTGTAGTTCGATCAAAAAACTGGTCACTAACAACAAATTCATAAGGTTTGATAAAATCGGGCTGTAATGATCCCACTGCTGCCGGGGAAATAATCCTTTTCACGCCCAGTTCCTTCATTGCCCAGACGTTTGCACGATAGTTTACACGGAATGGAGGAATTGTATGATGTCTTCCATGGCGTGGTATAAACGCAACCTTTTTGCCTTTAATCCAACCGACAAGAACAAGGTCACTAGGGGCGCCATAAGGCGTATAAATCTTTATCTCTTTTGCGTCTTCAAATATATCGGGATCATAGTTTCCAGTACCAGCAAAATAACCAATTTCCACGTTTTTTTCTTCTGGTTCTATTCGTATGCTTGCCAAATTCGAAACCTCCGAAGTTTGCTTCTAACTACTGTAAGGAATATAGAAAAGAAGTGAAACATTCGCAGTTATAAATGTTAATTTTGGATGACGAAATTAAATAAAAACAGATTTTTAATTTGTTATCCTAAATCATAATCAAAAAAACGAAGTACATCTAACGTTAAAACAAAAAGAGAGTTTCTTCATTAACAATAAAAAAGAGAAAAGGGAGGACTATATACTGCTCGCAGCAACTATTAATTGCTTCAGACTTAGTATTTTTCGCAGTTGACTGCGTAATAACCTCTCTCATGACCGCAAGACGGACATTCTTCTGGTGGCTCGGTTCCGGTGTGGATGTAACCACATTCTAAACAGACCCAATCTACTGGGCTGTCTTTCTTAAAGACGGTACCTGCCTCTACTTCTTTTAGAAGTGCTGTATATCTGTCTCGATGGTGCATCTCAGCCTTCGCTATTGCTAATAATTTTTCACCGAGTTCTGGATATCCCTCGTCCTGTGCGATTTTTGCAAACTCCGGATACATCTCTGTGTATTCATAGTTTTCTCCAGCGATTGCACCTTTTAGGTTGACAGCGGTTGTACCAAAACCAGTTGGTGCTGCTGCTGGAACATTGATTTCTCCCCAATCTTCAGAGCTTTGTCCTTTCAATTTTTGTATCCATTCCCATAATTGTTCTGCGTGTTCTTTTTCGTTGTCCGCAGTTAAAATAAAAAGCTGAGATATCTGAATAAGACCTTCTTTTCTCGCAACCTTGCTATACATGGTATATCGGTTTCTTGCTTGGCTCTCTCCGATAAATGCTTTTGTTAAACTTTCAATGGTATTTTTCATGGTATTTCCTCCACGTAAATGTAGATAGTTGCTAATTTTTACTAGCAAATGAATTGGTATTAGTAGTAATTACTATTATTAAATTTATGATAGAGGATTCTTTACTGTGTATTTGTACGATTTGAAAAAAAATTAGGCATATACAAGCACACGTTCTTTAAACACAGATCTCAATTCATCCATTAAAGCACCGTGGTTGTATCCATAATTCATGCCGAGTGGTGATTCGACAGTTGAACTATCCATTGAGGAACTCAATTCCATGGGGAGGGACTCAGAAAGTGGTTCCCATTTCACATGATTATCATATTTCATTTGTCGAAGTAATTGTCCTAAATTGATTATCAACTGACGTAAAGAATGAAGTTCTGCTACAATAGCTTCTTTAGTAACTAAATTGATGTCTATTAAATTTTGAGGAGAGTCTTTTTTTAGCAGACCATTAGTTTCTCCTTTATGCATATGACCTTTATGAATGCTAAGACCCCTTTTATTTTTACAGGTCTTAGCACAGATGTCGCAAATAACTGTTTCCATTGTTAACACATCATAACTTCTTATTATCATTTTCTCATCTACACATATATACACCGCTTTTCGAAAAAGTTATGTAGCGTCCTTTATTTTCAATAAAAAAACGATTATATAAATATTTTGGTAAATAATACTTTATTTTATGTAAAGATTGAGATTCGTACACTTGAATGCATATGAGATGGAGTTAATATACACTTTTTAGAGTGATTTGTTTGTATCATATTACTGAAATTCATTTTTTCATTTTCGCTTAAGTTCGAGTAGCATATTTGACAAAGATTATCTAGAGAATTTGCATATCTATAATGAATACTAAAAACACATTCTGGTGAACCTTACAATTATTTTAAAAATATGAAATCATTAAAAAAGATCGAGACACGCTAGAAAAAGAAAAATCTAAATAACTCCTAATCTCTTGTTATTTTTTCCTTCCTAAGTGCTTTTTCAATGCCTTCCTTCATAGCATTAATATAAACGAACATAAGCCTTGAAGAATAATAATAAAGGTGAAAGGCAAGCTCTTTATCAACTTGTGATGTTATTTTTTCTTTAAGATCAACTAAGATATCGAAAAAATAACGTATGTATATGAACAAATCTTCATGTTCTACTAAATCTTCGAAAAGAGGCAATAGTTCCGAAAAATGAACCGCATCAATTTTGTTCTTATTTTCTAAAAGATAATTCTGGAAATGAAACATATGATCTAAATCAGTTCTGTTTAATTCTTCTAACCTTTGGCTGATTAAACTTCTCCCCCAACACTCCTCTCCAGATTCTGTATGTGTGTAAAAGGCACCGACCTTCTCTACTCTCTGTTCCGTAATTAATTCTTTTAAATATTTGCTCAATGTCTTTTTAGTCACTTTAAAACGTCCTTTGCTAAAGGAACGATTTAATTCAGAGAATAACTGTTTTTTGTTATCCATCAAGCGCGAAACAATTGCTTGTTTATATTTTTCTTTTGAATCGGCGTCACGTCTCACCATCAAAGTGCACCTATGGTATACTTTCGTATACCTTTATAAAAACCTATGTTTACTTCGCGCGCGATATAGAAATAGTATAAATGCACAAGAAGGCAATGATTTGGTAGGTGATATAAATGACCACTTATAGACCAGAAGGTGTTTACCCTGCTATAGTGACACCTTTTACGAAAGAAGGAGAAATTGATGAAGAAGCGTACAGAAACGTAATTAGGTTCGTATTTGATGATTTAGGCGTTGATGGCATAGTACCAGCCGGTTCGACTGGTGAGTTTTCATCTTTAACATGGGAACAGCATTTGAGGGTCTTAGAGATAGCAGTAGATGAAAGTGGTAATGAAGATCACAAAGTCCTAGCTGGGACTGGCACTTCTGGAACAAACAGAACAATAAAATTGTCAAAGGCTGCTGCAGATATAGGTGCAGACGGTGTTATCGTAGTTACGCCCTATTACATGAAGCCAACAAATCGTGGATTATATATGCACTTTTCTAAGCTTGCAGAAGCGGTTGACATTCCAATTGTAATGTATCAAATTCCTGTATTAACAGGGACGTGGATACCTAGAACAGTTGTCGAAGATCTTATAGTAGAATACAAGAATATTGTTGGTCTTAAGGATTCAAGCGGTGATATAAAGTACCAGCAAGAGTTACTTGAACGGGTTAAACCTGTCGATCCAGATTTTAGGATTATGAACGGATGGGACGAAATTGCGTTTCCAGCGTTCTGTTGTGGAATCGATGGGACAATTCTAGCTTCTGCTAATTTTCTCGGCGATTATTGGGTTCAAATACGAAATTTGGTATTAGATGGAAAAATAGAAGAAGCCCGTAAGAAAGAGATGGAAATCCATAAGATCACACGGATTATCACGGCTACAGGTGCTGCAGGAACGAAAGAGGCTTTGAATATGATAGGAGTAAAGGTAGGGAAGCCCGCCTTGCCTCTAGAAATTGGAGGATCTATTTCTTATGAGTTGCGAGAAGAACTGAGAATAGAACTTGAAAAAATCGGTAAGGTACCACGTCCAATTTATGAAAAACTTGAGCCAACGCCAGAAAAACCGCTTGAAGAACGCTTCGAGATAATCGGAATTGCTGGAAGGCAGATCACAGACTTTAAGATGCTTGTAGGCGAGGCATTATTTGGAGGCGGAGCGGAAATAGCACATATTGACCTATTAATAGGATTAAAGGATGGACCAGTGGGCACGGCGTTTGCTGAGGTATTTAGTGGTCTTGAGAAAAAAGAAGGTGTCGAAGGCCTATTAGCTGTCACACAGCCAAACGAAAAAGTTCGACCGGAGACCTTAATCATTCCGACAGTAGCTGTTTCTGATTTAAGAAAAGCACAAATGATTTATGGTCCTGCCCAAGCTGCAGTTGCAAGAGCTGTTACCGAGTCAGTAAAAGAAGGACTCATTCCAGAAGAGATAGTCGATAAACTTTGTATAATTACAAATGTATTTGTCCATCCAACAGCTGTAGCAAGACATCGCGTATACATCAATAATTATAAAGCAACTAAACATGCGATAAGACGGGCTATTGAAAAGTATCCTACTTTAGAAGACCTCATTGAAAGCGCTAAAATGTCAAGACATCCGTTTAGGCACGAGCCATAGCAGCTTAAAAAAACTAAACAAACTTATTGGATACATTTCTTCATAAACAGTCTCATTTTTTTTAATAAAAACCTCTCTTTGATTCTTCTTTTTTTCCTGCTCTGTCTCTCTACCCTCTTACAATGAATCAATCAGATCTTGAAGTCGAGTCACTGCTTTGTCAACATCCATCTTCCGTAAATCTTTCAGCATCAGTTCAGCTTCCTCTCGGGCCTTTTCAACTAGATTGAGTCCTATTAGCGCCAATATGTGGTACCATTTCGCTTCAAACGCAAGTATTTCACTATTGGAATTCTCAGCGAAGGTTAGAACGTTTTTACTTTCTCTTTCTAGATATTCCCAGGCCTGCACCTTTTCTGCATAAATCATCAAATTCATCCAAGTTAATTTGCAGCGTGATAGATCGCCTAATTCCTTTGTGGCTATGTTAATGGCGCGGGAAAAGGCGTCATCCATGCCGTCTAAATCGCTTAATTCCCCTAAAGTATTACCATGTGAAAAGAAGTACTCGTATAACTCATGCATAGAAAACTGACCAAGACAAGCCTTCATTATGTCTTCCTCGAAAACTCGCTTTGCTTCTTCGTATTTTTTAAGATCTATCAGAACCCAAGCTCTGCGCATCATGGCGATTCCTAAGAAATGGCCACTCATCATCTTTGATTTGTCTTGCTTGTCCTCTTTTGACGGGAACAGTAGCCGATTCCATTCTGCTAGTGACTCCTCGTATTTGCCCTCTCTGGCCAATTGTGCAGCGTTATTGAATTGCTCAATTAGTTCAGGACTAATAACTTCAGACATCTGGGCTGCCTACTTGAATTTTATTGGAACAAAATTAAAAAAAATGGTAGCAAAACATTTTTGGGGGGAAATTTAGGCATTAATTCTTTGATCTACAAAAGGTTAGAGGGCAAAAAATATGTCAACTCAATATCCCTTTCAGAAATTTCAGAATATCCACGATATCAGTTATTTTT
>JAEORY010000286.1 GCA_016840645.1 Candidatus Borrarchaeota archaeon
ACATCAAAAAACTAGAATCGCTCGAAACTTTGGACTAGCTCTCAGTGTACGGGTGTACTATTATGATCGCGCGTAACCCATTAGAAACGAAGCATGTTTGAATCCATATCAGGTTGAACCCGCGAGAATTTTGAGCCTATTTTCAGACTCAATAACGCATCAAATCCCGTCGGGTCGCCACAATTCTGAATAACAGATCTAAAGATGAAAAACTACTTTTCATGTTTAAGAAAATGCATAGGGAAAACTAGTTTCGCGCGCGCGCTTCACATTTAGATTGATCTACTTTTAACATTTTCAAAAATTTCACCTTCACTAACTAATTTAGTTCTCAATTAAATATTTGTATTCTAGTTTATAAAACGTGCGTGATACATATTATCGAAAAAATATTTTCGTACTAGAAGATAAGTTAACAGCGATTTGTCCTCTTATAGAATTTACTTTAAAGAGTGCGTATCTCGGTACCACGATCTACAAATTTTTTACCATATAAAATAATCTTAGATTTGTATAGGATATCCTGCAGCATTCCAAGCGTTCATGCTGCCAAGTACGGTGTATACATTCTGATAATTTTCTCTCTTTAATATACTAGCTCCGAGACTTGCTCGATTACCAACACTGCAAAGTATTGCAACTGGTTGATCTTTTGGTACTTCATTTATTCTTTTTTGTAGTTGACCAACATAGATATGGATTGCACCATGGAGATGACCTTTTATCCATTCATTTTCTTCTCTCACATCAAGAACTGTGAGATTTTTATCTAATTGATTCTTTAATTCTTGTACGGTTAAAAGACTAATCTGTTCTATGGGCAGAGCTTCATTATACCATGCTTCTATGCCCCCTTTCAAGTAACCTTCTATTTTATCAAACCCCAACCTTATTAGATATTGCACTACTTTTTCTAGGTGTTCGGGTTCTTCTAGAAGTAGTAATATGGGTTTATCATATGGTAATGCCCAACCTGAGAAGGTTGGGACACCTTGCAACCATATGTTGTAGGATCCTTTGATGTGGGCTGCACTGAATGCAGGGGGCATACGGGTATCTATAACTAATGCTCCTTTATCGATCTTTGTTTTAAATTCTTTGGATGTTAATGGTGTAGGATTTGAAAGTTGATTCATTAATGGTGGACCGTTAAGATTGTATTGCTCCATCTTATCGAAGTATGGTGGTCTCTCGTACTGTTCATCAATTTTAAACTTAATAAAATCATTTTTATTCTTTTGTAGAAGAGGATTTAATTTACGTTCTAAACCTATGGTGCTTTGTTTTCTCTCACTTATGGCTCCACCACAAACTGATCCTGCACCATGTGCTGGATAAAGTATGACTTCATCTCCTAATGGAAGAATTTTATTGAAGATACTTTCATAGAGTTCACCTGCTAATCTAACCGTTTCCTCAGGCCCATATAGATCTGTTCTTCCTACATCACCTATGAACAATATGTCTCCCGTGAATACCATTAAGGCAGTATCTTCAGAGGAAAGGTCTGACAAAACATATGATGTGCTTTCATCGGTATGACCTGGCGTATGGAGAGCAGTTAATTTAAGATCTCCAATCTGAAATTTCTGGCCGTCATTTATGTTCTCGCCATATTTCCAATCTAGTCTAGATCCATGGTATATTTTTGCTCCAGTTATATTTGCTAGTTCCAAAGATCCGATTACATAATCCTCGTTGCGATGTGTCTCAAAAATACATCTGATTTCCAATTCTTCTCTTTTAGCTATGTTTAAGTATTCTTGACAGTCCCTGCGAGGATCAATTACAGCGGATTCATTTTTTGAACCTATGAGGTATGAAAAGTGGGCTATACCTTCGGATTCTATGCGTTTAATAATCAATGCTTTTTCCCTTAACATTGATTTGATTATAATATATTCGCCATTTATAACTAGTTGTTAGCCAAGGAAACCTAAAAATTTGATGTGCGTGTCCGCTATTCTTAAAAGGGATCGGAAAAATTTAGCGCGCGCGCTATTTTAATTTAAACATGTACCGTTCTCAAATAAATACTGAAAATTTTTTTAAAATGCTGGGAACGATAAAAAAATTTTTTTAGACTTTGCAAAAGCATTTAACAGTACAAGCAACTAAGCTTAAGCTCCGTGGAGTATGTAAGCTTTTGAGAATGTCTTTTGATTCAAAACTAAAAATTCGACTCTTTCTACAGCACTATATGGGAGATCTTAATTCTAGTAAGATCAAAGACCTATACGTCTCTCTAGTGGAAAAATCTAATAATGCTGCTGAGCTTGATAAAAATGTGAATCAAACAATTTCAAATGCGGATACTAAAAGGGATGATAGATTCATTGAAGCTTTTCGTAAACTTCATGAAGAGTTTGGTAAAGCATTTGCTGATTAACTGATTTCATATTTCCCATATTCCCTCTATTCTCGAATTGCAGTATGGACACTCTGAATCTTTAATATTATTTTCTATTATTTTGTAACTGTAACGTTTAATCAATAAGTTTTCGCAGTTATGACAATATGTATTTTCTTCTTCTCCAGGAACATTACCTAGATAGATGTGTTTTAGCCCAATATCAGATCCTATCTTGCGAGCTTTCTTGAGAGTTTCTATTGATGTTGGAGAAAGATTTGCGAGTTTATATGTAGGATTAAAACGTGAGATGTGCCAAGGTATTCCCTCATCAAGTTCCTCTATGAATTCTGCTATCTGTTTTAGATCTTTTTCGGAGTCGTTAAGAGAGGGAATCAACAAGGTTGTTAGCTCAATCCAAATATTGAACTCTTTATGAAGTCTTATCGAATCCAATACAGGTTTCAAATGTGCACCACATATTTTCTGATAGAAACTATCGCTGAAACTCTTTAAGTCAATATTAGCTGCATCCAAAAATGGTGATATCGTCTTTAGCGCATCTTCAGTTATATATCCATTAGTTACGAAGACATTCTTTATACCTTCTTTGTTTGCTATTTTAGCAATATCATAAGCATATTCAAAGAAAATAGTCGGTTCAGTATATGTATATGCTATGCTTTGACATTTGTGCATCTTTGCTTTTTCAACAATTTCTTCAGGAGAGACCTCATTGCTGATGATTGATTTTTTAGGTTTAGGATATTGTGTAATATCATAGTTTTGACAGTTAAAGCAGCTAAAATTACATCCAACAGTAGCTATAGAATAGGAATTAGATCCTGGTAGAAAATGGAATAATGGTTTTTTCTCAATAGGATCTACAGCTTCAGATACAGGTTTATCGTATACTAACGAATATAAGATCCCATTTACGTTCTCTCTGACACCACATAACCCTCTATTACTTTCACTTATTTTACAATGTTGGTTACATAAGAAGCAGTGAATTATGTTGTCGTGGATCTTTTCATAGAACCTGGCTTCTTTAAATCTTACCACCACATTTTTCTATTAATTATGTTTTTCCGTAGACATTATTCATGGATTTTGAGAATTATGACTTTAGTACACATGCTAAGTTGAAATCTTATCTGAAACAGTTTACTCTCATTAGTCTTTAGATTTTAATCTCATTTTCGACCTTACCTATTTTACTTTATATATGGTGGAGTGCTTGCAGCGATTTTATATCAGATGTTTGAAGAAGTAATCTAAGTACTGGTAAACTGCTGAAGTAACAATAGAACCTTCATGCCAATATGAATTGATCACCCACAAAACAGATCCTAACCCTGTGAGATAGTGAGGATCATAGTCTCCTTGATATAAGTCGCATAATCCTTTGATAAGAAATCGTCCAATTCTTTGTCTACCTGTTGAAGTAGTGAGCATCCCTGCTAAACATTCAACAGTAGGCTCCACTTCAAGTCTAGAAAAAATGTCATAGAACTGACTATATTTATCAACTGTTTTCATCGGTTTTCTTTTTAATGTAATGGGTTCAGTTTGCTTTTCTCCCATGAAGTCGATCCATGAATTAATCATATGAGCGAATTCTTCAGGGGTTAAGAGAGTACGTACACGTTCAATAGCATATCGAGTTATGGTATGATGCAAATTCACTATCCCTAGACCACTAACTGCTTGTAACATGGCATCTGTTTTATTTTCTGAAACTTTCTGCAACTTTAATTTTGGATTAGTAGTGAAGTTTCCCTTACAGAAATAATTACTTAATGTTATTAACGCGGGCCACAGTTCTTGATCTTTTCGCTCTATCATTTCTAAAAGTATAAATGCGGTACAGGAGACTGAGTGACCTAAGGAATCATCCAGATATCCACTTCCAATAAGTAAAAGTTTTCTTGCAACGGTTCTGATATCTCCTGAGATACTTAATTGATACAATAGAGCTGCAGTTTTCTCCAGATCATTGTTATCTATTGCAGTTTGAATATCAGTAAATGAAACGGGTGAGGACGTTAACACAATTTTAGGTGGGATTTTCAACTTTTTTCTTCTTGTATACTCGCAAATTTCAAGATTAACCAACGATGGAATGTCATCGTTTTCTAAGTATTGTACAAGTTCGCGGTAAATGCGATACATTTTAGGTAAATGAGGGTTGATGTAGGGTGGATTGAGCACTTGTTGTGCTACAGGAAAAAGTGAGTTGTGAATCTCCCAAGCGTCAATTCCAAGTTCAATATTTTTTTGGAATAAATTGTTTGATTTCTTTAGATCTGATTTTTGAATTACCTCCAATAAATCATTTACAGACCTAGTCATGATTTATTCTCACCAAAAAAATAATGTAATTGATTATAGCTTACTTGCTTCTATCCTTTGATACAGATTATTGGTTTTACCTGAGTCACTATTTTAGCAATTCTAACTTTCTCTACTGAATGTACTACCTCAGTTACATCTTTGTAAGCATTCGGGGCTTCTTAGCGCGTACCTTCATGATCTGCCATAATCATATCTATTTTCGTAGTTGCATATTTTGCAATTTTCCTTTTTGATATCTTCAATCAACTTATTGATTGAAAAGCCAAGAATATGTTTAATGTTTCTCTCGTAATATCTTTTTGAGTGATTATTCCAACTATTTTACCGTCTTTCTCCACTAACAAGCGGCGGATATTATTTGCATCCATTATTTTGGCTGCTTTCCCAATTGGAGCATTGGCTTCGACTGTTTTTAAAGGTGAACTCATTATCTTTTCTACTGTGAGAGATGTGCAAGTAGTATGCTCGCTGCAACATCTTTTTAGAATATCTCTTTCAGTCAAGATGCCAACGAATTGCTCACCTTTTTTTACAACTATAGATCCGATATCGTGTTCAACCATTTTCTTTATCGCATCATAAATTTTTGCTTCGTTGTCGATTGATATGATCTCAGTAGTCATAAAGTCTTTAATTGATTCAGTTATTGCCAAATCTTTCACATTCCAAGAAACCTATTTGCTTTGGTTTATATCAAATTTTTTTATGTGTATACTTTTTGTTCATTTAAGATAAGAGATGTTCTAAACTAAAACTTATTCATTGCTTTCTAGGAATAAATTAATGATAAACAGTATCGTTTGTTAAATTATAGTATTTTAGTTGCTAATTCTTCTATAATCTCTTTATATTTCTCGTGTATCAGTTTCTTGTCGAATTCCCAAAATTCTTGAAGTATATCTTCCTGCTCTTTCAAATCAAAATAGTCCATGCTTGGGTTGAAGAATTGCTTATCTTCCTTTCTGAT
>JAEORY010000287.1 GCA_016840645.1 Candidatus Borrarchaeota archaeon
GCTGCCGTTGGAGCCGAACCAATAATGTTTTGCCAATGGATCCAGTTTCCATCTTTAACCAGATACTGATCGCTTCCAGCGTCAAATATCTTGAGGTCAATATTGGGCTCCTGATCGGTTTCTACATCCTGCTCAACACCTTTGAGCCGACCAGTAATATATATAAGGTCGAAATGGTAACTTTCAGGAATTCGTTGCGAAACCTGAGTAGTGTCACCAGCGGCAACATCTTCTGGTTCGAAGATCACTATTTGCCAGTCTTCATTGTTCCCTTGGAGGGCAAGAGAATTTGCGGGCTGGTTCCGATCATTTATAATCGGAGTTTCGGGCGTGCTTGTCTGATGTAGCCTTGCGACATTCGCGTTCAGATTGTTAATTGCGTCTAGCAAAGCTTTTGTTGTTTCGTTGGCCATTGATAAACCTTTCGTTTTAATATAGGTGGGGGAGAAATCTCCCCCACCATAAACCTAATAAAACTTCACCGTCAAGTGCGGTAAAGGTCTATCCTACGGGACGTTCACTTCTTCCGAAAATGACACAGCCAATATACTGGTCTTCCAGAGGAGTATAACCGGGGGTGTCCCAATTAACTTCCATGTAGAAGTTTTCGAACGAGTCGATTGTTACAAGATAAGGTCTCTTGTATTTCAGAATGTTGTCTTGACGACCATCTCCAGTAAACGCACGGGTATCGGGCGCGGCCGACGGCCCACGAACACTTTCACGCCACTGGCTTCCGCCAACAAACATGTTGAGCGTGAAATAGTCGGGATAATACGTGTCGTTTACCCAGAATGCAGCATAACCGCGAATGAAGTTATCAACGTTATCTGCATTCATGAACGGAGGAGGTGAAAGATAGAAGCTGGTAATTGTGAAAGTCTTTATGCTTCCGAGGAAACCAGTGGTCCTGAGGTTTGTGTGGCTGTAAGTTTTCTGGACAGCGGTACCAGGAATAGTCTGGCCTACCGGCACCTGAAAAAATCGAGCCTGGTTTTGCTGGACGCCTTCTTCGAGAAGCACGTGGTCATAGAGCCAACCCAGCAGAACATTTTTTTCGCCTTGAAGTCTTGCCATTTTTTTCTCCTTTAAAACTTAATTATCCGCTAGCCTCCCACAACGTGTTTGGCTTCACGTTGCGATCCTTCGCACTTAAAGAGTGGGTGTTTACCAGGGACCATCCCCGACAGACTCACCCATAAGTTCTTCTTCTGAAACGTAATCGCCATATTCGGCACCTTGAACGTCAACGTTTTCGGGCAGATAAAGCTGTCCAACGTTTCCGCCACTTACCTGCACGTCTTCCGGCAGATAAACTTGACCCATTCCATTCATAAAGCCTTTCATATCTAGCTTTAGAGCATTGGCCATGGGTGTAGCAACAAGGCTTGCCAGCATTCCCGCAAGGGAAGCACCTATAGCCATGTCGCCAGCTTTTTCGCTTTTAAGTATAACGTTACCTATAATAGAGCCTACAGCAGCTCCACCAAGAGGTGCGAAATACTTAGCGAAATTTTCGGGCAGATTGGTATTTTTTATCAGCCCGGCGAGAATCGTAGAGCTAAGCAGACCAGCGGTCGCCGCTCCTATTCCCTTGAGATTGTCGGTGGAAGCAACTTTTGTTACAGATTCTGTAATAGTAAGCTGTCCAAAATCGCCACCATAGAACGGGGAGTCGCCCAGATCATCGAAAAAGGGCGAGCTGTGGAGTTTTGATAGTCCTGCCATGCCTGGCATCCTCCTGCAAAAAGCGTCTCTTTTAATGGGGTTACTGAGTTTTTTCCCGGCATAACTTCTCTGCTTTGTCGATGGCACAAAGTTATAACCAGGAGGGCAACTCTTACTAGGCCCGGGAGTTAATCCAAACATACTACCTCCTTAGTACGCAGTTTGGGTACACGAATATATATAGATTTGGTTAAAACGGAGGTTGTTTGTCCAACAAATATCAAGTGCTTTTTCCTTGGTAAAGGGTTTAGCACTTAACGGACAGTTCTATTAGGTTGTGGGAATTTTACAAAACATATTATAGTCGTGTCAACAGAAAAATTTAATTTTCTAACGACCAATCTATTTTGCGCATAGCCTTGGGATATTCCCAACCAAGTTTGGCTCTAGGAATAGATGGATCCGCGGGAATCCACTTACCATTTACATTCATCAATACATATACATGGGAAAAAGAATTAGGTCTGGCGGCATCTGCTGCAATAGCCCTGAATCGCACGGGAATACCTATTGAGAGCGCTAATGCCGCTAGTAACGTAGACAAGTCGTCACAGTCTCCGAATTTCCAATCAAGCGTTCTTTCCGGCGACTGAATAGTCTCGACTCCATCGATGTCTCTTGTCCACCGAATATTTTTCTTTACCCACGTAAACAATTTATCTGCTTCACAATTAAAATCCTTGACAGCACACAAAAAATTGCCACCATTACCCCTGACAATTTTACCCGCCAAAGCTCTGATAGCAGGATTAGTGCTTCCTTTACGTGCATGCTTGGACATTGTGCGCAATGTTTCCTTGACTCCCACGTCCCCACCAGGTATATCCCTTAAATTTCCAACGGGCTTACCGGCATATTTTCTCATGTTGTCTCCAAATAAAATGGGGCGGGGATTGAGGGGGACCCGCCCCCACGAACGTAAGTCATGTCTGCATATTATATATAATATGAGAAGTTGTCAAGAGTTATTTTGCTTTTTTTTTCAAAAAATCTTCCACGAATGGCACTATCATAGGGGCGTATGTAAGTAGCTTGGAAATCACTCCATGATATTTTTCCAGATTATCGTTGAATCTCGTTAGCTGTTTTACAAGATTTTCCGCTATTTCAGCGTAATTTTTATTCTCCATCAATCAACTCCTCCTCTAGCTCATCTACTTCTTCAATATCTTGCCTATTTTCTTCAGATTCATTTGTTTCTGGCTTTATTTCCGGCTTGGATTCAGGTGCTTTATGGCCAAGAGCGATAGCCAGTTCTTCCTGGAACTTATTCCACCACTGAATAGCATAGGGATCGTGTACGATTTTGGCGTTATCATCTGCTATAAGCGGTATCAATCCTTGTTGTGTCTCTATTTTTATGCTTAACAAGGATCTTTTGATTTCATCCCATGGTTGCTGATAAAGTTTGTCAATAGCAATTTTGCCAAAGGTGCCAAAGCCCTTGAGTTCTTCAACGAACTGAGACGGATGAATTCTTTCTTTAATGTAGCCCAGGAAACGACCTATAATAGATTTGCCGGTATCGTTTTGTGCAAGCGAGTAAAGTAGCTTATAGCCATCAGACTCGTTTTCCGGAGGTTCTTGTTGTGAAACTTCTGTCACGCCTAATTCTGGCTCGTTTCCAGTATCTGACTGCTGAACCTGTGGTTGTTCTGGCTGCTGCACCTGCTGAAATTGAGGTGCTTGTACCTGTGGGTAATTGGCTGGCATTTGTCTCATTTGACCCGCTTGCGACCTCACAACTTCTCCAATAGTATTTATTACGCTTCCCAGAAGGTCGGAATTTGATTTACCTTTTTCGTGTATACCGATTTTTTCCTGTACGTGGTTTACCAGGTTGAGTTGCTGGCGAGTCATTTGAGTCATGAGCTGTAGATTCTGGTGAATCATGTTCTGCATGTCGTCTGATTTAGACTTGGCTTGTTCCGCCATCATTGCAATCATTTGCTTATGAGTCTCGTTTTCTCTCTGTATTTGCTGACGGCGCTCCTCAAGTTCTATCTTACGAGCTTCATCCGCTTCTTTACGAGCCTGTTCTTCTCGTTTCTGCATCATTGCCATGCGAGCCTCTGACTCTTTTTTCTCTATAGCGACTCTCTCGGCTTCTAGCCTTTGCAATTCAATCCGTTCCTTGCGTTCTTCTCGTTCACGTTCTCTACGAAGTTCTTCTCGCCTTTCTTCCTGTTCTCGCCTGCGTTCTTCTTCTTCGCGCTTTCTGCTTTCTTCTTTTTCTAAACGTTCCTTTTCTTCTTTGCGCTCCAACTCCCACCTGTGTTCACGTTCCTTGCGATCTTCCTGTTCTCGCCTGCGTTCTTCTTCAATACGAGCTTTCATTAGTTCAATTTCGTGCTTACGTTCCATCTCGTCTTGCCTGCGCTGTTCTTCACGCTCCTTGCGTGCCTCTCTGTCAGCTTCTTTTTGCGCCTGCATCATCTGCATCATCATGACAGTCATTTCAGAACTGCCGTTTCTGCTTTGATTCAGGAAACTTTTAATTTCATTGATTTCGTCTTTAAGCGTTTTTTCTTCACCGCTACCACCACGTACTTTGTCAAGCTGTTGCTGTTTTTTTTCCAGCTCAATTTCTTTTTCCATGCGCTCAAGCTCCTTTTCCATGTCCAACAACTCCTTATCCTTTTGGTTTGGTTTGATCTTGAAAACTGCAAAATTCGCCTGCTTCAATCGCTTTTTATTTGGATCACAGGGGTAGGCATAATAGGTACCATGTCCATGTTCCTTATAATATTTGTCTACAATAACAGCTTTTAGCGATTCTTCATCATCTATATCTGTAATAGGGATGAATCCAACCCGTATTTGTAGCTTTCCCTGTCCATTAAAGTCAACGTTGTCTTTTCTAATCTCTAAAAAACCCTTTGACAATGACTCTGCGTTTATTTGCTCGTTGAAGCTAGTCATTCTCTGCCTGTCGTCCCTTGATATTTTTGGACTTCGCCTGTCGATCAAACTGGCGCTTTCGATCTCATCGTCTTCGTAAAACTCATCCTCGTCAAAATCTTCTATTTCTCTCGTCATTTTTCCCCCTTTCGCTGTTCTAACAGCAAAGTACAGTAAAAGTACAGTAAAAGTACAGTAAGCGTTACAGTAAACGGTACAGTAAACATGCTTAAATACTAAAGCAAGTTTACCTACGAAGTCAATAATAATTTGAATTTTTTTATATTATATATAATATAGGATAAAAAGGTGATTTATATAAAATAAATTTCGTGAGGCTCACGAAAAAAAAGCTTTTTTCGAAAATTTTCTAAAATCAAGTTGATTTTTTCAATATATATTGTAGAATTCGTGCATGGAAAATGAATTATTAACCGCAAAACAAGCAGCTGAACTGCTGCAAATATCTGTAAAAGCAATATACGCAGCTAATTACAGGGGAAAGTTGGTTGCGTCCAAAAGTTCAAGTAGTTACGGCATTAAACTATTCGACAAATCCGAAATATTACGATACCAACAAAGTCGTATGGGCGGTTTAAGTCGAAAAAAGAGGTGTGAAGATAGCCGTTTGACGTAAGATGGACGGGCGACCAAATCGCCCGTCCTCATTTAAACCAGAGAAAGAGAGAGAGGGAAACATGGGTCAACCCAACGAACCAGATTACGAACAGATTGCGAAAAATGTACAGCGAAGACAGCAAGTCTATAATCAGGCTACATTTAACAAAAGACCTATTAAGTGTTTAGCTTGTGGTGGCACTCTGTTTCACCCGCCAATCGTTGCCGAGGTCTGGAAAGAAAAGCATCATATTATAGGGAAAGCAACTCAGGTGGCCATGATTCAGAAGCCGAACAATCAAAAGTTGTACTGCTTACAGTGCGGAAAAGCCCTGGAGGCACATCAAATCGATGATAGCGCCACCCCTAACAAAGAAGAAAAATCAAGCGATAAAAGCAACCAAAATACTGTAGCGATAAACGAAGAT
>JAEORY010000288.1 GCA_016840645.1 Candidatus Borrarchaeota archaeon
GAGGATCTTGTCTAATCGGAGTTTTAGCACGGTAGTATCAATCGTCATTCAGTTACACTCCTACGGCTTCAGCTAGGTAGTGGTCGAGATAGATTTTCCAATCAGGGTAACGTGAAAGGACTTCCTCGACGAAGGTGGGCCAAACATCTGGGTTTCGCTGATACAGGAGCTTTCCATCTCGGATGACACGATACTTCAGCGTCAATGATGCTGCATCCAGGAGTACGAAATCTGTCCGTGGGAGGGTATCAGAGGTGATGAGTCCCGCAAGCTCCAGTTGCAGCTTACTATACTCCTTTTCTGAAGCTGACACTTTGACACCGATATCCATATCACTGATGGGTAAGGGGGTTCCTTGTGCTCTGGATCCAAACAAAACAATAAATTCAATCCTATTTCCTACACATGCTTGAATTTGTCGAACAATCTTTTTGAGAGCTTTATCCATCCGCACACCACCCCATTCACAATTTGTTAGAATTTTAGTGATTCACAGTTACTATTTTGTGAAGTTTAAATCCTGCTCTTCAAAGCACTTATTGCTTTTTAAGGTTCGAGCAAGCCTTTTTCCCCGCTGTTATTCGCTCTATTCTGTAATTTCGTAGACGTATGTGCAATTCTTGACTAATTATTTGAAAAGATGATTTGTTTCACATCATAGAGTAGATTTTATTTTTTCTTCTTTGAAGTATAGGTTAAAAAATCTAGCATTGGCTTAGTGGGTTGGTGGACCTATGTCTAAAGGTGATGTTCTCTTAACTAAAGAGGATCGAGCATTACTTGTAAAGGTAAATAGCCTACTTGAAGAAATCATCGAGACCCTTGAAATCATAGAAGATGAAAATACAATGAAATCCGTTCAAGACGCTGAGGAAGATGTGAAGGCAGGAAGGGTCAGAGATTACGATAAATTCATCAAGGAGATCAGGGGCTCCAATTATAACTTTAAGCTCACCAGCACTTGAGAATGATTTTCGCAAATTGCGACATCCTAACAAAATGGGTGCGAACTGTTACATGAAGTGAAGGTGCCTTGGGCGTTTTTGGAAAGGTTTATGTATTACATTGTATTCTTCCTTGCCTGTGATAAATATGACCGAAAAGAGCGCTGTGATAACTATGCGTCTTTCAAGCCAAGAATTGGAGAGGATAGAAGCGCTAAGGGCGCTCGAGAATGTCGACCGAACCACATTATTGAAGGAGTTTATTAAAGATGGGTTACGCCGACGCGTCGTCCAGATTTATGAAAAAGGCAAACTGACAGCTTCCAAAGCAGCCGAGCTACTGAATATCTCCCTACGAGAGTTCCTGGAAATATTAGAGAAGGAAGGCATTCCGATAAACTGGGATTCAGACAGCACAAGAGAGTATTTGGAAACGAAATACGGGGAATAAGCCTTTGTCCTTGGCAGTATCCGACGCGGGACCACTAATCCATTTAGCCCAGATAAGCAAGTTGCAGCTCCTTAAGCAGCTCTTTAAACGAGTAATAATTACCTCTGGAGTCAAAAGTGAAGTTGTTGACAAGGGGATCAAACTTGGTCATGATGATGCCCTCATCGTCAAAGAGGCAATAGAAGAAGGATGGATTATAATAAAGGATATTACTGAGACATCTGCTTCAACTGCCAAAAGACTAGCGCAAGGCGAAAACATATCCAAATCGGATGCTGAGACGCTTCTGCTCGCGAAGGACCATGAGGCAAAGAACTTCCTAGTCGATGACAAGATTCTCTCTAACCTCGCAAAGATGTACGGATTTAAGGTTTGGAGTATCTGGACCATTTTATTAGAAGCCCTTAGCAAAGGCTTCATCGAAATCACTGACATAGAATCAGCAATCAACGAGCTAGGTGAGCGGAGACACAAGTTAAAAGCGGAGCAAGCTGCTGAAATATTGAAAGCTGCAAAACATCTGGCATCACACGAAAAAGAGGTTAAGAGTACTGGTTAGTATCAGATCCTTTACAACAAATTCCAAAATCCCGGTGCTTTTTAAGGATAGAGCACGCCGTCTTTTCGGGTGATATGCGCTATTCTCTTTGATTTCGAAGACGTAGATGCTATTTCTTACTAATGACATGAAAGATGATTTGTTTCACATCATTACTTTAAATTAACATACACTCCGCTAGCGATTACCGTAATTGGAATGACCCGGCGAAGCTCTTCAATTAGTGACAAGAAACTTTCACTTTCTCCAACACTTAGGTGCTCAAAAATTCCTAAGTAGAAATTCTCATTTGATTCCCATTCTTCACCAGGAGTCGAGATAAGGGTTCCGAATTCTTCATCAATAATTTGTTCAATTCGGTTCACCTCAGGATCTTTGGGGCTGCACTTGAATTTGATATATGACGGTTCGAGGTAGTGACCGAGTTCCCCTTCCAATTCGGTTACCCACTCGTTAAACCAGTTTAGTGGTGCTTCAATAAATACTACCACCCGATCCAGGGAAGCAATGATATCGACATCGAGTAGGAAATGGAGTAATGGGCGAACATCGCCACCACCACATAAAATTTCGGCAATCGCACAGCCACAGGTTTCAAATCGATCAGCGGATGACCAGCCATCCTCAAATTCGACGTCCGACCTTGTATAATGAAGTTTTTTTAAAAACAGCAGGAGTGCTTGGAAGTTTTGTGGCTTCATTAAACCGAGTCAGTACCAAATCTTCCACACTCTTCTTTTCCTTCGGAGTTAAATTGGTGCTAAAAATAAAATCAAGATCGTGTAGAACACGTGAGACTTCTATTAAGTGTCGAGCCATTGCTGAAAGCAAACATAACCCTCCTGATTGACAATATATTGGGCTGGTAAATAAATTATATCAATTCACGTTTGGTCAATGCTGAATTTTTTAGACAAACCATTTTGTGGACATTATCCGCTATTCTTCTGGAAATAAAAAAGCTAGAACCTGGCCGTTTGGTACAAAAACAGCTATTCGATTAATAGGAAACTCGGTATTACCATCAATAGTTGCGATAATTCCAATATTTATTTCAATTTTCTTTCAATAATAAGTTATTCGATATCTAACGTCATCAACTTTCAAATATTGGTGAAAGAGCTCATCATCCTACATTACGATGCAGTTTTTTACGCTGGCGGTTTTCCTGGGGTTATATGCCTTTCAGATAGGTTTCAAAGACTTGATAGAAAAAAGGTTTTTACTCATATTTACCATTTTTAGTCAATCTCCTTGAAAATAGGTAGCGAGTTTTATTAGTTTGCCTAAGCGTTGTGACAAGTTTTGCATTCGAGTTTTTTCTGTATTTCCTAATGGTTTTTTTATATCTCTTTCTTTTTTCAGATGTATGACATGATGAACAAGAGGAAAATTGGTTCTTTAATAGGGATAAGGTTCTGTACAAAATAAGAGAACTCGGGGCTTATTTTCAGTAACTTACGTATTTAGACCTTTTATAAAAAACTAAAATTTCCAATGACATTGAATTCAGTCTTTTTTCTAGAAGATGCGTTCCAACCAGACGCATTTGTTTGAAGTTGTTGCAATAATGGGTAGCTGACACCCGTTGGCCATAAATGGCGATATAAGCACCGCCAGTTGGGTACTTCTCGACTAAAAAAGAGAATATCGATGTTTATTTATTGAAGGTAGTATCTTAGAGGATGGGTGTGAGGGATGCTGTAAGAATGGTTGCAGAAGATTATTTTGAGCAAGGAAATGCGTATTATGAGCGAGAGCAGTACCGAGAAGCCATAAAAGAATATGAGAAGGCATTAAAGGTTCAGCCAACGGAATACCCCGTATATGATAAAATGGGGTTAGCGCACGCGAGCTTAGGTGAGCACAACAAGGCGATCAAATGCCATGAACGGGCACTAAAAATCAACCCCGAAGATGCAGGGGCCTGGTATCACATGGGATTAGCTTATGGGGTGTTGGGTAAGTACAACATGGCCATTGACTGCTATCAAAAAGCGCTAAAAATCAATCCCGACTATGGTGATGCCTGGGCCAGCATGGGAGCGTATTCCCTGAAGTTGGGTGATCCCAATAAGGCATCTGAGTGTATTCAAAAGGCGATTGACTGCTATCAAAAGGCGTTAAAAATTAACCCTCAGAATGCCGAGAGCTGTGCAAAAATAGGAGCTCTTTACACAGTATTAGGTCAACATGATAAGACAATTGATTACTATCAAAAGGCAGTAGAAATCAACCCCCAGTATATAGATGCATGGTCCAGCCTGGGTACTGTTTATGACAAGTTAGGCGAAGCCAGCAAAGCCATTGACTGCTATCAAAAAGCCGTAACAATCAACCCTAAGAATGCAGCAGCATGGGTAGGGCTTGGTAATGTTTACGGAGCGTTGGGAGAATTTAACAAGACCCTTGAATGTGGGCAAAAAGCATTAGCAATTAATCCCAAGGAAGCAACTGCATTGACCCAAATGGGAATTGCACACTCATTGTTAGGTAAACATAACGAGGCAATTAAATGCCATGAACGGGCACTAAAAATCAACCCCGAAGATGCAGGGGCCTGGTATCACACGGGATCAACCTATAAAGCGCTGGGTAAGTACAACAAAGCCATTGAATGCCATGAACGGGCACTAAAAATCAACCGCGACTATGTAGCAGCATTAATTGAGATGGGAGTAAATTATGCACGGCTGGGCAAACGCGCCAAGACAATTGAATGTTGGAAAAGAGTATTAGAAATCAATCCCAAGGACGCAACCATGTGGATCGATCTTGGAGTAGTTTACCGAGATCTAGGTGACCATGCCAAGGCCATTGACTGCTGTCAAAAAGCTTTGGAAATCAACCCTGAGAGTGCAAAGCCATGGACCTACATGGGAAGCGTTTACACCGTGTCACACGACTATAACAAGGCCATTGACTGCTATCAAAAAGCCGTAGCGATCAATCCCAAGGATGCAGATACATGGGCTGTCATGGGACTCACGTATGCATTGTTAGGCAAATCCGACCAAGCCAAAGAATGTGTTCAAAAATCTCAGAATCTGAAAACGTCCTCCCAAGAATAAGTCATTTCTCTGCTTAGTTTACTCTTTTATCAGGAAGAAGGAGGAACCATCCGTCCATGATTCGCCTGGCAAAACAACTCCGCGTATTGCTCATTATAAAAGGAGAAAATTGCCAGTAATTCAAAACTACTTCGGGTTTTATGAGGAAATTGGTGGGCTTTTACTGGCGGATATCCCCTCGCCCACCTATTTTGTGTGGAAATCCAATTTGCTAGGTACGAAAGGCAAAAAACACCCAATGGTAATAGGACAAAAACTCCACCCAATGGGATGATAAATTGCGTGAACCACTCTCGGAACGCCAAAAAAATCGCCATCCACACGATAAAGCTCACAAACGTCCAAACACACGAGTATTTCACAAGACTTCCGAGGCGAGAGGGAAAAGAGCGTTGGTAACAATCAGCACACAATGGAAACTTAACACTCATAGTGGATATTGTTTGTGGGTAATGATATGTTACCGACACTCCAAAGGACTCTGTTGGATTTGGGTCAAGACATCTCGGGCAATAATGGGGAACCCTAATCTCCGTTCCCATAGGAAACTCAACACGGTATCTCATTTTTCAATCCCAACGAATCACCCATTCACAATATGCATCATCAACTCGGGTTAGCCTGCAAACGCGATGCCGCTTAGGCTTTC
>JAEORY010000289.1 GCA_016840645.1 Candidatus Borrarchaeota archaeon
TCACGTTAATTATAATAGAGGGGTTTTCGTTCATTTTGTCGACTAGAGCGTTTAGGAGGAACGTATTAGAAATGGCGTAAATGCATATGTCAATTTCCTCGTCTGCACTTTCCAACGCATCTATTGTGATATCGTAGCTAGAGTCTGGGGATGTATAGCATGTTACCTCCATATTACCAGAATGCTTTGTGGCAGAAAAGCTAGAAGCAGTCGTTGCAACTGGTGCGAAAATAACTCCAATGAATAGTAGTGTTAATGTCAGCGTTGTAAGAAATAGATATTTTCTTCTCATTCATTTTCACCTTTCTGAGACTTAACTATATGTATAACATGTAATACTAATTAATCTATGACGCTTATTCTAAACGAATCCGCTATAAAAAACTGATGGAGGCAGCAATGATGGTCAAAGAATTAAAATACGAATTTTCAGCGCAAGAAGAAATTAATAAATGTTTAAATTGTCTAAAGGACGTAACTGAAGTTACATCTGAAGAAATGGAGGAAACTGGGAGTCTCAAAATAAAATCCTTAGACAGATCTATGATAATTTTAGTTCATCCGATGTTTTCTGAATCTCAACAACTCAAAATAGAGGTATATGCTACAACAACAGAAAAAAAGGCTGAAGAAATTGTAAAGACATGTTTTGGAACACCAAAATCAGAAAGAAAGTTAGCACCATCAATATTAGAAATATCAAAGTCGATCGTTGAATCTAAGAGGCAGAACTTAGATCAGTTGACAGAAGATATATGTGATATATTTGGACTGAAGGCGAAACACTTCGAACGCTATAAAAAGATGATTATGCAGTCGGCATCGATGCCTGGAGCGCTACCTGAGGTAAAACAGGCCGCAGCTAAAATAGAATCCTTATAAATATCTTAAAAACTATCATATTCAACAAATTGTAAATACTTGGAGCTGAATTAATGACGGAAAGGGAAAATAGTCTCGTTGTAGTTTGGAGTAGCGGAGATCGCGAAGTTGCACTTAAAATGGTCTTCATGTACACTTTGAATTCAAAATTGAAAGATTGGTGGGAAGATGTTCGCTTTATTGTTTGGGGTCCATCAGCAAAGTTATTGAGTGTTGATGTCGAACTACAAGAATACTTACAAAAAATGAGAGATGCTGGAGTGATATTAGAAGCATGCAAAAAGTGTTCAGACCTTTTTGGAGTTTCAGCAAAACTCGAAGACCTAGGCATCGATGTAAAATATATGGGAGTACCGTTAACGACATATTTGAAGGAAGGTCGACACATAATCACTTTTTAATTAATCTATCATTCTTAAAGAGTTAGAACTCAAATAGAATGTTGCTCAATAGAGTAAAGTAGAATCATCTTTCATCAAAAGTATTTATTCTTTAATATTGTATGTATCGAGTTCTGCAGTTTGTAGCTTTACGTCTGACGAGAAGTCGTTTATTTTTAAAGACGAATGTATCTAAATCTCTTACAACTAGAATTGTCCTCACATAATTTTTCAATTCTAGAATAGCCTTTGTGGATTCTTTTGTATGAAAGGGTATTGATTCTAAAGTGAGTCTCTCAGCAGCTTGTTTTAATATCGCTTCTTCAGTCGTTTCGATGTCTTTTGAAGTCTTTTTAAATAATGATCTGTGACCATATCGCATATCAGCAATATGTGTTAATACAAGATGGTTCGAATTACTTCTTAAAGCATCAATCACAGCAGTAGATGGTGTAGAATGCATACTCATTCTCGCCCATCGTTTATTTTTGTTAGGAAAGGTACTTTCATGAAAAAAAATAAGCGAGTTTTGTGCTAATTTCTGAATCGCATTAACACCTGCAAGCGTGTCTACTGGCGCACAAAATTTCCAATCAGGATTTTTAAATGCATAACAAAGAGATGGTGTTCTGTGTGCTGCTCTACATGCCCAAACTTCGGTATTTTGAATTTCATCAATTTTCTTAATTTCATCTGATTTAAGAAATAGTTGGTTTTTTTCATCGTCACTTAGAAATTCTATAAACCGTGGAATCCTTCCTAAAAAACAAGCTCTGATAAAAAGTCTTAAGAAACGTTCTTTTTCAGGCGGATAAAATAATTTCACCTTTGGATTATCAGAAGCTTTTTTAATCTTACGAAGAACCCATCCAAGATATAAGGGATTGAGGTGATCTGAATGCGTGTGAGTGATAAAAATGCGATGGATTTTTGAAAAATCGTCTTTTCTAAGAGAAAGTAAGTTTTTTGATCCACAATCGATTAACGTGATAGATTGATCGTCGCCAAAATATAGTCTTACGACCATTGCGCTTTTGGCTCTATATTGAAGAATGTTCGCTGAGCCACTTCCCAGCACATGTATTGAAATCATTAGATCACAATTCTACCTCAAGGAAGCCCCGTCTCTTTAGTGTGGGGAGGAATTGAGGGACGTTTTACTTTCATCTGGGTCTCTCTATCTTTTAATAAGTTTTTGTGTGAGATTGTTTAGTCAAGAATTGTTTCTAAGTCAAATACTAACCGAATTTCTAGTATTTTAGATCGTTTTTCTAGTAAATTCGAAGGTCAGGCAGATGACAGGTAAAGAGACTTACACAGAGGAAGAGATAATTAGAATTTTCAAAGAGTATATGCAGAAAAAAGACAAATTTCCTAGTAAATCACAAATTGAAGCAGATAAATCATTACCATCTTATACTACAGTTAAAAGACGATTTGGATCTTTATTCAAATTTAAACAAATTTTAGGTGTAGATATATCACAAGATCTAAAAAGGAAGGATACTGCTATCAGATACACAAATGATGACATAAAAAACGAGTGCAGAAATTCATAGAGCAGACGGGTCGATTTCCACTATACGAGGATTTCGAGAATACCTCTTATCTACCTTCTCACCATACAATAATGAGAAGATTTGAAGGAATTGAGGGCGTAAAGAAATTTCTAGGCGTCAAGATAAAGCCTACTAAAACATCTGAAATTATCAGATCTACTTCTCCAATTCTACGAGAGTACTACGAGGAATTACTTGAAACGGCTTCTTCAGAAACAACGAGAACATATATTAACATATTGCTAGATTTTAGAGAGTTTCTACTCAGCAAAGGCAAAGACATAGAAACTTTAACAGACGAAGACATTATTCATTATATCAAAATACTCAGAGAAAAAGGATCATTTAAACCAAGATCAAGAAATTTCCGTAAAAATTCTATTAATACAATCTATGGTAAAATGAGAGTAATCTCAACATTTCTCAAGTAGATTTTAGATATTAGTGAAGAAACGGAGTCAGAACCTTACATTAAGCGATCTATGATTAAACGGATAAGAAGGAGAATTAAAAGAGGTAAATCTCTCATAGGCGTGAGGCAACAAACGAAAAGAAGGGCTTTAACACCTGAAGAGGTTCTTACAGTAAGAGAGAAGGTTTTAGAGCCATTCCTAAGAAATCTTTTCGATATTGGTTTAAATTTATGTCTAAGGATCTCAGAATATTGTAGAATTACATTATCGGATATACACTTCGATGAGGATTACATTTTAATCAAAGGTAAAGGTGGAAAAGAGAGATTACTAGCTTTAACTAGAGAAATGCAAAGGCTCTTACAGAGACAAATAGAATTCAGAAAATTAAACGGAGTAGTAGACCACGAATATTTATTCTTTTTAAAACGCTGGAAAAGACCTTTAACGAGATCTCGTTTACAGAGATATTACAAACAAATGTCTAAAATTAGTGAAGTAAAATTTGGAAGTCACAATCTACGATATACTCATTCGGTAATGCTTCTTAAAAAAGGAGTACCTCGTTATATCGTTAAAAGTAGACTCGGACATCTTTCAGATGGTACTGATTTGTATCTGAGAGATAAAATCGAAGAAGAAAAAAGAATATTAGAAGCCAAAGTAAGAATGCTATAATCGTAGAAAAAACCTGCTAATAAGGTCTTATCTCTTACTCCTGGATGCGACTCCATTGGAGCGCCTGGGATATATTCAGATTTTTTCACAACAACCTTACTAGAAGGCATGTCAGCTCACCAAGTTTTCCTGATATAGATCTCTCAAATTTATAATTATCGCGAGAGCAATCCGTGAACAATAAATTTCTAGAAATTATCTATCAGACGATCTCCTTATGTGACAAAAGTAACTTTAATATATTTGCTCGTACTTAAAGAGATTCTACTAAGAAATTGTTTCAGAGTTACTTCCATCAAAAAAAATGGGGATTTGATTGAGTTGACGTTACATCACATATTTTTGGTTGAGAAGACAGGTCTTCCAGTTTATTCCATGTGTATTGATCACCCTTCTGAAGAATGTGCGCTCGGAATGATAGATGATTCCCTTGCAGCGGGATTCATAGCAGCAATAAAATCTTTCGGCGATGAAGTAGGGTTTAAAAATATACAACGAATTGACTCTAACAACTTTAGACTTCTTTTTGATTTTTCAGATGACGCTATATTAGTATTTGAGACTTCACCAAAAGATTCCATTAGAAGATACAAAAAAATGATGAACAAAAGCACGAATTTTCTGAACGACGCGTATTATGAAGGCTTCACAAGACTTGAGAGCCAAAAAATCAAATTTTTAGGACGATTTAGCAGTTTCTTGGATAATTTTAACTTAATCGGCGGGAAGTCCCCTTCCGACAGGTGGGGGATGAAAGCCGGTGGCTTTATATAGGCTTTATGGCTATAACCTAGTAAGTAACAGAGTTCTACGTGAAGTCCATGAAACTCACACAGAAAATCAGGATTTTTCCGACTCCAGAACAGGAAACGGTGCTCTGGAAGCTCTCAGAGAAATGCAGACTCATCTATAACTTTGCCCTTGCCGAAAGAAGGGACGCCTATAGAACTGGGACACAGGGTGTGAATTACCGCACGCAGCAAAACGACCTGCCACTCATCAAAGCACACTTCCCAGAGTATACGTGGGTGTATTCTAAGGTCTTGCAGTATGCTCTCAGGTCATTAGCTGCTGATTACGGGTCGTTCTTTGCCCTTCGAAAAAATGGGCACATCGAGGCCTGTCCCCCGCGATTCAAAGGCAAACACTACTTCACCACCATGGTGTATAACCAGTCGGGGTTCAGGATCGAACCTGGAAAGATTACCTTTTCCCACAAATACAATGATATGCCTTTGGAGTTTACCATCCCTGACAAATTCTCTTTTGACGATAAACAGGTAAAACAGGTCTCCATCTCATCATACAGACGTCAATATTTTGTGAGCATCACCTACGAATTGGAAGAACCGCCTTATGTAGATAACGGGCGATATCAAGCCATCGACCTCGGCATTACCCATATCGTTACGGCGGTAAATTCCCAGGGCAAGTTCTTGATGGTGAACAATCAGCGCCCGGACAAATATTGGAATCCGAAAGTCGCTGAGGTACAATCGCGGAAGGACAAGTGTAAGAAATTCAGCAACAGGTGGAAACAGCTCAATCAGACCAAACACAAGTACGAGCGGAAGCGGGATAATCAGACCCGTGATTTCCAGCATAAACTCAGCAAGAAACTAGTGGAAAACACCAAAGCAAACACTCTGATCGTAGGCGAACTAGAAATCAAACACATGGCACAGTCGAACACGGTGCCGACATCTATGAGAGCGGGGTTGAACCGCGCCACACACAACAGCGGGTCGCTGGGACGGTTC